>NZ_JBFAPH010000018.1:0-37939 GCF_040675635.1 Streptomyces sp. NPDC049577 | reverse complement strand
AGATCACGGCACTCGTCGAGCGGCTGAGAGAGTGGATCAAAGAAGGAATCCGTCCGTCCGAGATCGGCGTCTGCGCACGCTTTAACCTCCTGCTCAGCACGGTGTCGTGGTGGGCTTCGACGGTTCCACGTCGAGCGAGCGAGCGCTTGCGTATGCAATCGGGATGGCCCGGCGCTCCGGCTCGGGCCTGATCATCTTGCATGTGGCCAACCGGCTGCCGACGACCGTCTGGGCGGGCTGTGAGCCGCCGGTCTTCGTGGACGTCCCGGATCACCGCACCGAGGTGCTCGGCCTGGAGCTGGCCTGTGCGGACCATCTCGCCGAGGTGCCGTGGATCCTCGTCGAGCGCGGTGGGGACATCTGCCACGAACTCGAGGAGGTCGGGCGGGAGTACGCGGCCGACGCGATCGTCGTCGGCTCCACCCACGGTCTGGTCGGCCGGATCTTCGGCTCGGTCGCGGGGCGGCTGGCCCGGCGGGCGCAGCGGCCGGTGGTCGTCATCCCGTAGCGCCCCGGGTGTCCCCCGGTGTCAACTCCTCCATGCGCCTGCGCCGTTGGCGCCGGGCGTGCGGCGGCGGCGTGCGCGCCCTACCCGGGCGTAGGGGGTGACACCGTCCGCGCCCCGGGGTACAACTCCCGCACGCGGCGTGCCGCCGGACGGGAGGTGACGGTTCCCGGGGCCGGCGGCATCATCGCCGGCGCGAGGGCGATCGCCGGCGCAGGGGAGGCGGGCTTCCCGCGCGCGTGGTGGCACGCACGGGAAGCCCGTCCCCTGATGCGCGGCGTGCGCCCGCCGCCGTTCGTGCGGAGGCGGGCGCACGCCGCCGGGGTGACTCGCTCCGGTCGACGCGGGGACAGGCCGCTCGCGGAACGGGCCACCCGGGTCACTCGACCGTGACGGACTTGGCCAGGTTGCGCGGCTTGTCGATGTCACGGCCCATGGCCTTCGCCGTGTAGTAGGCGAAGAGCTGGAGCGGGATGCCCATGAGGATGGCGTCGAGCTCGTCCTCGTTCTTCGGCACCACGATCGTGTGGTCGGCCTTCTCCTGCTCCTGGTGCGCGACGGCGAGGATGCGGCCGCTGCGGGCCTTGATCTCCTCCAGGGCGGCGCGGTTCTTCTCCAGCAGCTCGTCGTCCGGGACGATCGCGACCGTCGGCATGGCGGGCTCGATCAGGGCCAGCGGGCCGTGCTTGAGCTCGGAGGCCGGGTACGCCTCGGCGTGGATGTACGAGACCTCCTTGAGCTTCAGCGAGGCCTCGCGGGCCACCGGGTAGCCCCGGACACGGCCGATGAACATCATCGACTTGGCGTCCGCGTACTCCTTGGCCAGCTGCTCGATCTGCGCCTCGTTCGCCAGGATCTCCTCGATCTGGCCGGGCAGCTTGCGCAGGCCCTCGATGATCCGCTTGCCGTCGGCGACGGACAGGTCGCGGGTGCGGCCCAGGTGCAGGGCGAGCAGGCCGAAGGAGACCACCATGTTGGTGAAGCACTTGGTGGAGACCACGCAGACCTCGGGGCCGGCGTGGACGTAGATGCCGCCATCGGTCTCCCGGGCGATCGCCGAGCCGACGACGTTGACCAGGCCGAGCACCCGGGCGCCCTTGCGCTTGAGCTCCTGCACGGCGGCGAGCACGTCGTAGGTCTCACCGGACTGGGAGACCGCGATGTAGAGGGTGTCGGGGTCCACGACCGGGTTGCGGTAGCGGAACTCGGAGGCGGGCTCGGCGTCGGCGGGGATCCGGGCCAGCTCCTCGATCATCTGGGCGCCGATCTGGCCGGCGTGGTACGAGGTGCCGCAGCCGAGGATCTTCACCCGGCGCACGGCGCGGGCGTCGCGGGCGTCCAGGTTCAGACCGCCGAGGTGCACGGTGGAGAAGCGGTCGTCGATGCGGCCGCGCAGGGCGCGGTCCACGGCGTCGGCCTGCTCGTGGATCTCCTTGTGCATGTACGTGTCGTGGCCGCCCATGTCGTAGGACTCGGCCTCCCACTCGACGGTGGTCGGCTGGGCGGAGGTGCGGGAGCCCTCGGTGGTGTACGTGCGGTAGTCGTCCGCCTTGAGGGTGGCCATCTCGCCGTCGTCGAGGGTGACGACCTGGCGGGTGTGGGAGACCAGGGCGGCGACGTCGGAGGAGACGAACATCTCCTTCTCGCCTATGCCGAGCACGACGGGCGAGCCGTTGCGGGCGACGACGATCCGGTCCGGGAAGTCGGCGTGCAGCACGGCGATGCCGTACGTGCCCTCGATGTGGCGGACGGCCTCGCGGACCTTCTCCTCCAGCGTGGCGGCCTCGGAGCGGGCGATCAGGTGGGCGAGGACCTCGGTGTCCGTGTCGGACACGAAGGTGAAGCCGTCGGCGGTCAGCCGGGCGCGCAGCTCGGAGGCGTTGTCGATGATGCCGTTGTGGACGACGGCGACCTTCTCGTCGGCGTCCATGTGCGGGTGGGCGTTGACGTCGTTCGGCGCGCCGTGGGTGGCCCAGCGGGTGTGGGCGATGCCGGTGGTGCCGGCGAAGCGCTTGGGCAGGCGGGACTCCAGCTCGCGGACGCGGCCCTTGGCCTTGGCGGTCTTCAGGCCGCCGGCCTTGCCACTGGCGTGCAGGGCGATACCGGCGGAGTCGTAGCCGCGGTACTCCAGGCGCTGGAGGCCCTCCAGCAGCAGGGGCGCGACATCACGCTTGCCGATATAGCCGACGATTCCGCACATAGAGTGACCCTCCCAAGGAAAACGATCAGTGGTGCCCGGTGGTCCGAGCGGCGCTTCGGCCGGCGCTCATGGCGTCCGGCCCGGTGTCCCGGCCGGTGTCAGCCGTAGACGATGCGGCGCAGCTGCCGCAGTGAGTATTCGGGTGGCGCCACCGCCCGGTGCGGCAGCTCCGCGGCGATCCGCTCGAAGATGTCCGCGTTGGTCAGGCCGCCGGACTGCAGTTCGCGGTGGCGCCGGCGGACGAATTCCTCGGCCGTCTCGTCGAAGTACGCCAGCACGTCGAGGACCACCCGGGCAGCCTCGCCGCGCTGAAGCGGCGTGCTGCGCACCAGGTGGTCGACGAGGTCGTCGTGGGACATGCGGCGTTCGAGCACCCGTCGATACTGAGGTGTCGGAGACTCTTTCGCAACAATCTTGCCCGATTTCGGGCAGGCGCGAGCGGAAAGAGGAGGTGAATGAGGGATGATCCAGTTAGAAACGCCGCAGAATGGCCTGTTTCGCCGCGCTGAACTCGTCGTCCGTGAGGATCCCGGCGTGACGCAGCTCACCGAGCTCGCGCAGCCGGCGCAGCAGCGCGTCGTGATCAGGCGCGGCCGGTTCCCCGTCCGGGGCGGGAGCCGCCGGCGCGGCGCCGGCCCCGCTCGCCGCCTCGGGCCCGGAGGGCGCCGCGGGCAGAGCGGCCGCGGGCAGACCCGGGGCGGTCAGACCCGGTGTGGCGCCGGCCGCCGGCGGGAGGGCGGCGCCGGAAGGCCCCGCGGCCTTCCCGTAGGGATGCGGCAGCCGGGCGACGACCGCCGCCGCGACCAGCGCCATCAGCGGGTCCTTCTTGAAACCCGCCAGCTCCACCGCGTGCGGATCGTGCTTGGCCGGAGCCGTCGTCGACGCCGCCGGGACGACGAACCGCACATGCCCGTTCTGCAGGCCGGCCGCGGGCAGCCACTCCACCGAGGTGATGTCGGAGATCCGAAGCTCCCGCGGGCCGCCCGACCTCTTGCCCTCCTCGGTCTTCCAGTTCCACTCCAGCCGGAGCCGCTCACCGTCGAACGAGGCCGTGCCGTCCCAGGCGCCGACCGACAGCGGCACGGCGGGACCCGGCAGCAGATAACGGTCCACCGGACCGTCCGGCACCTGCTCCAGCAGCAGCGCGTGGCGCACCTCGTCCACGAAGTACTCCGCCACGCCCGTACGGTCCGCCTCGACCGCCAGCTGATACGGATCGGCGGCCTCCGGCAGCCGGCCGCGGGCGACCTGTGACAGCGGGTCCGCGCCGTCGCGCAAGCGCAGCCGGAGCCGGCCGCCGCGGCGGCCGGGCTCGAAGGCGACGCCCGCGACCGCCGCCAGCGGGACCACGAGCTCGCCCAGCGTCTGCCGGACGGGATGCGTCTTCTCCCGGCCCGGCACGATCCGTATCGTGTCGCCGTCGAACGCCCAGGAACCGTCCTTCTGAAGGATTTCTGCCATGGGCCGAATTCTCGCAGGCGGCAAGGGGGTTCGGCCTCGTCAGCCGGACAGGCCCAGCTCCCGGGCGATCAGCATCCGCTGCACCTCGCTGGTGCCCTCGCCGATCTCCAGGATCTTGGAGTCGCGCCACATCCGGGCCACCGGGTACTCGTTCATGAAGCCGTACCCGCCGTGGATCTGCGTGGCCTCGCGGGCGTTGGTGACCGCGATCTCCGAGGAGTACAGCTTGGCCATCGCCGCCTCCTTCTTGAACGACTCCCCGTTCACCAGCCGCGAGGCGGCGTCGCGCCAGGCCAGCCGGGAGGTGTGGGCCCGCATCTCCATGTCGGCGATCTTGAACTGGATGGCCTGGTTGGAGCCGATCGGCCGGCCGAACGCCTCGCGCGTGCGCGCGTAGGAGACGGACTCGTCGACACAGCCCTGCGCCAGGCCCGTGGCCAGGGCGGCGATCGCGACCCGGCCCTCGTCCAGTATCCGCAGGAACTGGGCGTAGCCCCGGCCCTCCTCGCCGAGCAGGTTGGCCTTCGGCACCCGGACGTCGCTGAAGGACAGCTCACGGGTGTCGGAGGCGTTCCAGCCCACCTTGGAGTAGGGGGCGGCGACGGTGAAGCCGGGCGTGCCGGACGGCACGATGATCGAGGAGATCAGCGGCTTGCCGTCCGCCCTGTGGCCGGTGACGGCCGTGACCGTGACGAGGCCGGTGATGTCCGTGCCGGAGTTGGTGATGAAGCACTTGGTGCCGTTGATCACCCATTCACCGGTGCTCTCGTCCAGCCGTGCGGTGGTGCGGGTGCCGCCGGCGTCCGAGCCGCACTCCGGCTCGGTGAGACCGAAGGCGCCGAGCATCTCGCCGGAGCACAGCTTCGGCAGCCACGCGCGCTTCTGCTCCTCCGTGCCGAAGCGGTAGATCGGCATGGCGCCCAGCGAGACGCCCGCCTCCAGGGTGATCGCCACCGAGGAGTCGACGCGGGCCAGCTCCTCCAGGGCGAGGCCGAGCGCCAGATAGTCACCGCCCATCCCGCCGTACTCCTCGGAGAACGGCAGGCCGAACAGGCCCATGCGGCCCATCTCGCGGACGATCTCGTACGGGAATTCATGACGCTCGTAGAAGTCGCCGATCTTCGGCGCGATCACGTCATGGGCGAACTCCTCCACGGTGCGACGGAGTTCCTCGTGCTCGGAGGAGAGGCGGTGGTCCAGCGACATGGCGCTCAGAGCTCCTGGTGGGAGAGGGCACGGACGGTGCGGGACGGGCTCGGTCGGCCCAGGTGGCCTGCCATCCACACGCTCGTGGCGGTGAGCAGGCCGAGATCGACCCCGGTGGAGATGCCGAGGCCGTGGAGCATCCAGACGAGGTCCTCGGTGGCGAGGTTGCCGGTCGCGCTCTTGGCGTACGGGCAGCCGCCGAGGCCGCCCGCCGAGGCGTCGACCGTGGTCACGCCGTGGCGGAGGGCGGCCAGGGTGTTGGCGAGCGCCTGGCCGTAGGTGTCGTGGAAGTGCACGGCGAGGCGGCCGGTGTCCACGCCCGCCTCGTTGAACGCGGTCAGCAGGGCGGTGACGTGGCCGGGCGTGGCGACCCCGATGGTGTCGCCGATGCTCAGCTCGTCACAGCCGAGCTCCATCAGCCGGCGGCCGACGGCGGCGACCCGGTCGAGGGGCACCGGCCCCTCCCAGGGGTCGCCGAAACACATCGACAGATAGCCGCGCACCCGCAGCCCAGCCTCCTTCGCGGTGGCCACGACGGGGGCGAACATGGCGAGCGACTCGTCGACCGTGCGGTTGAGGTTGGCCTTGGCGAACGATTCGGTGGCGCTGCCGAAGACGGCGATCTCGCGCACCCCGAGGGCCAGGGCGCGCTCGAGCCCGCGCTGGTTGGGCACCAGCACGGGCAGCCGGGCGTCGATGCCGTCCAGCAGGGGCACCAGCTGCTCGGCGTCGGCCAGCTGCGGCACCCACTTCGGGTGGACGAAGCTCGTCGCCTCGACGGTGGACAGGCCGGCGGCGGCGAGCCGGCGGATGAACTCGGCCTTCACCTCGACCGGGACGACGGCCTTCTCGTTCTGCAGGCCGTCGCGGGGGCCGACCTCGTGGATCCGGACGCGCTCCGGCAGGCCCGGCTCCGGTACGGCCATGGGCAGTCCGTCGATCATGACTCCCCCTCACTGCTGTCGAGCGGGGCGACCACGGCCAGGACCTGGTCCATGGCGACCGTGCTGCCGGCGGTGACGTCGAGCTCGGTGACGGTGCCGTCGTGGGGGGCGGCGATGACGTGTTCCATCTTCATCGCCTCCACGACGAGCAGGCTCTGCCCGGCGGTGACGACGTCCCCGACGGCGGCCTTGACGACGGTGACGGTGCCGGGCATGGGGGCGGTGAGGGCACCGGCGTGGGCGGCGGTCGCGCCACCACGCGCCGCTTCGACGGGGTCGTGCGCCACGATGTGCCAGGCGTCTCCGTCACGGGCGATCCACCAGCCGCCCTCCGGGCTGGTGGCGAGGGAGAAGCGGTGGGTGAGGCCACGCCACGTGAGGTCGACGTCGACCGCCGCGTTGTGGGCAGTCGTTCCGCCTGGGGCGGAACGGGTGGGCACAACGCCGACGGACGGCGTCCGCCACCCCGCCTGGGCCCCGGTTCGGAGCACAGGTCTGTCACCCGGGTGCGGCTCGGTGGCCGGTTTGTGCCCACCCTCCCCCATTGCTGAACGCATGGGGGTACCCCCATCGCCAAGCGGAACGCCTGCCCACAAACCGGTAGGCACGTCGACCTCCGCGTTCTCCGCTCGGCCGCGGACGTGGACGGTCACCGGATCCTGCCCGGGCACCCGGAAGTGGTGCGGCGTCCACGCCGGCTCGCCGCCCAGGCGCCAGCCCGTGGGCACCGAGAAGGGGTCGGTCCAGGCACCGCCGGAGGTGACCGGTTCGAGGGCCGCGTGCCGCGCGAGGGCCGCGGCCACGTACGCCTCCTCCGGGACCGGCCGCGCGGCGAGCGCCTCCGCCTCGCGGTCGACCAGGCCCGTGTCGAGCGCCCCCGAGGCGACGTCCGGGTGGGCCAGGAGGCGCCGCAGGAAGCCCGTGTTCGTCTCGACGCCGAGGACGACCGTGTCCGCGAGGGCGGCGCGCAGCCGGCGCAGGGCGGTGGCGCGGTCGGGACCGTGGGCGATGATCTTCGCGAGCATGGGGTCGTAGGACGTGCCGACCTCCGTGCCCTCGGACAGGCCGGAGTCGACGCGCACGCCCTCGCCGGACGGCTCGCGCAGGGCCAGGACCGTGCCGGCCGAGGGCAGGAAGCCGCGGGCCGGGACCTCCGCGCAGATGCGGGCCTCGACGGCGTGGCCGGTGAGGGTGACGTCCTCCTGGGCGAACGGCAGCGCCTCGCCGGCGGCGACGCGGACCTGCCAGGCGACCAGGTCGAGACCGGTGATCAGCTCGGTGACGGGGTGCTCGACCTGGAGCCGGGTGTTCATCTCCATGAAGAAGTAGGAGCCCGGGTCGTCGCCCGGCACGATGAACTCCACCGTGCCCGCGCCGGTGTAGCCGCAGGAGCGTGCCGCCTGGACGGCGGCCTCGCCCATCGCGGCGCGCGTCGCCTCGTCCAGCAGGGGGGAGGGCGCCTCCTCGATGATCTTCTGGTGGCGGCGTTGCAGCGAGCACTCGCGCTCGCCGAGGTGGACGACGTTCCCGTGGGCGTCGGCGAGGACCTGTATCTCGATGTGGCGCGGCCGGTCCACCCAGCGCTCGACGAGGAGCGTGTCGTCGCCGAAGGAGCCGCGCGCCTCGCGCCGGGCGGCCGCGATCTCCTCGCCCAGCAGCGCCTCGTCGCGGACGAGCCGCATGCCCTTGCCGCCGCCGCCGGCGGACGGCTTCAGCAGCACGGGGGTGCCGATCTCGCGCGCGGCGTCGATGAGCTGGGCGTCGGTCAGGCCGCTGCCGGAGGATCCGGGCACGACCGGCACGCCGGCCGCGCGGACCGTCTCCTTGGCGCGGATCTTGTCGCCCATGAGCTCGATCGCGCCGGCCGGCGGGCCGATGAAGACCAGACCGGCGTCCGCGCAGGCGCGGGCGAAGGCGGCGTTCTCGGCGAGGAAGCCGTAGCCGGGGTGGACGGCCTGCGCGCCGGTGCGGGCGGCCGCCTCCAGCAGGCGCTCGATGGACAGATAGCTCTCGGCGGCCGCTGCCGGGCCGATGCGCACAGCCGTGTCGGCCTCGCGGACGTGCCGGGCGCCGGCGTCCGCGTCGCTGTACACGGCGACGGAACGGATGCCCAGCTCGCGCAGCGTGCGGATGACGCGGACGGCGATCTCGCCACGGTTGGCGACCAGAACGGTGTCGAACATGGTGAACTGCCCCCTCACATCCGGAAGACGCCGTAGCCGGGCGCGGCCGGGTCGCGGTACGGAAGCGGCGCGTTGGCGCACGCGGTGAGTGCGAGACCGAGCACCTGCCGGGTCTCCAGGGGGTCGATGACCCCGTCGTCCCACAGCCGGGCGGTCGCGTAGTAGGCGTTGCCCTGGGTCTCGTACTGCTCGCGGATCGGGGCGCGGAACGCCTCCTCGTCCTCGGCGCTCCACTCCTCGCCGCGCGCGTCGAGCTGGTCGCGCTTGACGGTGGCCAGGACGGACGCGGCCTGCTCGCCGCCCATCACGGAGATCTTGGCGTTGGGCCACATCCACAGGAAGCGGGGGGAGTAGGCCCGGCCGCACATCGAGTAGTTGCCGGCGCCGTAGGAGCCGCCGATGACGACGGTCAGCTTCGGCACCCGCGTGCAGGCGACGGCGGTGACCATCTTGGCGCCGTGCTTGGCGATGCCGCCGGCCTCGTAGTCCCGGCCGACCATGAAGCCGGAGATGTTCTGGAGGAAGACCAGCGGTATGCCGCGCTGGTCGCACAGCTCGATGAAGTGGGCGCCCTTCTGGGCGGACTCGGAGAACAGGATGCCGTTGTTGGCGACGATCCCGACCGGGTGGCCGTGGATCCGGGCGAAGCCCGTGACCAGCGTCTGCCCGAACTCGGACTTGAACTCGGCGAAGCGCGAGCCGTCGACCAGGCGCGCGATGACCTCGCGCACGTCGTAGGGGGTGCGGGAGTCGACGGGGACCGCGCCGTAGAGCCCGGCGGGGTCGGCCTTCGGCTCCTCCGCCGGCTCGACCGGCCACGGCAGCGCGCCGCGCTCGGGCAGCGTCGAGACGATGGTCCGCACGATGCGCAGGGCGTGCGCGTCGTCCTCGGCGAGGTGGTCGGTGACGCCGGAGATCCGGGAGTGCACCTCGCCGCCGCCCAGCTCCTCGGCGGTGACGACCTCGCCCGTGGCCGCCTTCACCAGCGGCGGGCCGCCCAGGAAGATCGTGCCCTGTTCGCGCACGATGACGGCCTCGTCGCTCATCGCCGGGACGTACGCGCCGCCGGCCGTGCAGGAACCGAGGACCGCCGCGATCTGCGGGATGCCCGCGCCCGACATGCGGGCCTGGTTGTAGAAGATCCGGCCGAAGTGCTCGCGGTCGGGGAAGACCTCGTCCTGCATGGGCAGGAAGGCACCGCCGGAGTCGACGAGGTACAGGCAGGGGAGACGGTTCTCCAGCGCGACCTCCTGGGCGCGCAGGTGCTTCTTGACCGTCATCGGGTAGTAGGTGCCGCCCTTGACCGTGGCGTCATTGGCGACGATCACCACCTCGCGGCCCGAGACCCGCCCGATGCCCGCGATCACGCCCGCGGCCGGCGCGGCCCCGCCGTACATCCCGTCCGCCGCCAGCGGCGCGAGCTCCAGGAACGGCGAGCCCGGATCCAGGAGGGCGTCCACCCGCTCGCGCGGCAGCAGCTTGCCGCGGGCGGTGTGCTTGGCCCGCGCCCGCTCGCCCCCGCCCAGCCGCGCGGCGGCGAGCTTCTCCCGCAGCCGTGCCACCAGCTCTCGGTGGGCGGCCTCGTTGGCCCGCCAGGCGTCGGACGCCGGATCGGCGGCGCTCCGCAGCGCCGATGCCTGCTGCATGTCCTCGAGCTCCCTTGCTCGGTTAATGAGCGTTAACACATCTCCTTCAGGTTAACGCGCGCTAACGGCGGGTGTCTAGAATTACTTTCGTGAAAGACGTGAGCCCCCAGATCCGGTCGGCCGGCCAGGCCGGTCCCGCCCCCACCCGCCGCGAGCGGATCCTCCAGGAGGCCGCGCGGCTCTTCGCCGAGCGTGGCTTCCACGGGGTCGGGGTGGACGAGATCGGGGCGGCCGTCGGCATCAGCGGCCCCGGCCTCTACCGGCACTTCGCGGGCAAGGACGCGATGCTCGCCGAGCTGCTGGTCGGCATCAGCGGCCGGCTGCTCACGGGCGGGCGGCGGCGCGCCGAGGAGGCCGCGGACGAGGGGAGCGACCCGGCCGCCGTCCTCGACTCGCTCATCGACGGGCACATCGACTTCGCCCTCGACGACCGTGACCTGATCACCCTGCACGACCGCGAGCTCGGCCAGCTGCGCGACAGCGACCGCAAGCTCGTGCGCTCCCTCCAGCGCCAGTACGTCGAGCTGTGGGTCGACGTCGTGCGCCGGCTGCATCCCGACGCCGCCGAGGCCGAGGCGCGTGCCGCCGTCCACGCCGTCTTCGGGCTGCTCAACTCCACCCCGCACCTGGGCGCCCGCCCCGGCACCCTGCCCAGCCGCGCCGCCACGGCCGCGCTGCTGCGCCGGCTCGCGCTGGGCGCGTTCGCCGCCCTCTCGGAGTGACTCCGCGGCTCGCCCCCGTATGTCAACCGGATGTGGACAGGCGTGATGACCGCCCAGTAGCTTCGTGCTGAGCAAGCGCTTACACAGCTGAGGGGGCGACCATGCGTCGGACGGTGTTCAACGAGGACCACGAGGCGTTCCGCGTGACCATCCGCGACTTCATCGCCGCCGAGGTCGTCCCCCACTACGACGAGTGGCGCGCGGCCGGCGCGGCGCCGCGCGAGTTCTACAAGAAGCTCGGCGCGCTCGGCGTCTTCGGCATCGAGGTCCCCGAGGAGTACGGCGGCGCCGGGGAGAAGAGCTTCAAGTTCCACGCCGTCATGACCGAGGAATGCGCCCGCGCCGGCGTCAGCTTCGGCAGCAGCAGCGCGCACACCGTGCTCTGCCTCTCCTACCTCCTCGCCTACGGCACGGAGCAGCAGAAGCGGCGCTGGCTGCCGCCCTTCGTCTCCGGCGAGATGATGACCGCCCTCGCCATGACCGAGCCGGGCACCGGCTCCGACCTGGCCGGCATGCGGACCACCGCCCGGCTCTCCGAGGACGGCACGCACTACGTCCTCAACGGCGCCAAGACCTTCATCACCGGCGGTGCCCAGGCCGACCTCATCCTCGTCTGCGCCCGCACCGCCCCGCCCGCCCCCGAGGACCGGCGCGGCGGCATCTCCCTCCTGGCCGTCGACACCCGCTCCGAGGGCTTCGCGGTCGGCCGCAAACTGGAGAAGCTCGGCCTGCACACCTCGGACACCGCCGAACTCTCCTTCACCGACGTCCGGGTGCCCGTGGAGAACCTGCTCGGCGAGGAGGGCAAGGCCTTCTCCTACCTCGGCCACAATCTGCCCCGGGAGCGCCTGGGCATCGCCGTCGGCGCGTACGCCCAGGCGGCGGCCGCCGTGGAGTTCGCCAAGGAGTACGTGCGCGAGCGCACCGCCTTCGGCACGCCGGTGGCCTCGTTCCAGAACACCAAGTTCGTGCTCGCCGACTGCCGGGCCGAGGTCGACGCCATGCAGGCCGTCGTCGACCGCGCGCTCGACGCGCACGACGCCGGGGAGCTCACCGCGGCCGACGCGGCCTCCGCGAAGCTGTTCACCACCGAGCGCGCGGCCGTCGTCATCGACAAGTGCCTTCAGCTGCACGGTGGCTACGGCTACATGATGGAGTACCCGATCGCACGCCTCTACGCCGACACCCGCGTCAGCCGGATCTACGGTGGGACCAGCGAAGTCATGCGGTCCATCATCGCCAAGTCGATGGGTCTGTAAGGCCCGGACGAGACACGCACGAGACACGCACGTAAGGACCATCGGCCATGAGCGAGCCCCTTACCGCCCTCGATGATCTCCTCGGTCTGATGGAACTCGAGCCGATCGAACAGGACATCTTCCGCGGCACCACCGGCCGCCCCACCCTCCTGCCGCGCGTCTTCGGCGGCCAGGTCGCCGCCCAGGCCCTGGTCGCCGCCGGGCGCACCGTGCCGGCCGACCGGCCGGCGCACTCCCTGCACTCCTACTTCCTGCGCCCGGGCGATCCGGCCGCGCCCATCGTCTACACCGTCGACCGCATCCGCGACGGGCGCTCCTTCACCACGCGCCGGGTCGTCGCCGTGCAGCACGGGCAGCCGATCTTCCACCTCTCCGCCTCCTTCCAGGCGCACGAGGAGGGCCTGGAGCACCAGGAGCCGATGCCGGCCGCGCCCGACCCGGAGACCCTGCCCACCGCCGCCGAGATGCTCCCCGGCCACGCCGGCCTGCTGGGCGGTGACGAGATCGTGCGGCGCATCCTGGAGGCCCGCGCGGCGGTCGACCTGCGCTACGTCGACGAGCCGCCGTTCGCCAGCGTCGGCGAGCCGCGCGAGCCGAGGTCGCAGGTGTGGTTCCGCACGAACGGCAAGCTGGCCGACGATCCGCTGCTGCACGTCTGCCTGGCGACCTACGTCTCGGACATGACGCTCCTGGACTCCGTGCTGCTCGCCCACGGCCGCGGCGGCTGGGCGGTGGGCGACGTGGTCGGGGCGAGCCTGGACCACGCGATGTGGTTCCACCGGCCGTTCCGGGCGGACGAATGGCTGCTGTACGACCAGGAGAGCCCCACTTCCCAGGGCGGCCGCGGACTCGCGAGGGGCCGTATCTTCACCCAGGACGGCAGACTGGCGGTGTCGGTGATCCAGGAAGGGGTCATCCGCGTACCGCACGAGGAGGGGTGAGGGTGACAGGTGGGGGAGCGCCGATGGGCATGGCGCTGCGGGGGCTGCTCGTGGTGGGCGGGTTCCTCGCGATCGTCCTGGGGGCGGCCGTGCTGTTCTTCGCGCACAACAGGCTGCTCGATCTGACGGGCACGGAGTGGTTCGTGACCGGGCTCGCGCTGCGCGCGGCCGAGGCGGGGCTGGTGTCGGGCGGGGCGTGGCTGGTGGTACGCGGCTGGAACGGCGGTTCCACGGCCTGACCGCCCGACGGCCCGGTCAGCCGGCGAGACCCGCCGCGTCCAGCAGATACGCGGTCATCGGCTCGTAGTAGCGCGGGTCCACGACGTGGTCGTCCAGTGGGACCGCCACCTGGACCGTGCCCTCCGACTCGGCCAGGAAGAGCGCCGGGTCGTTGGTGTCCGCGTAGCCGACCGTGTCGATGCCCCGCTGCGCCGCGCAGCCGGCCCAGCCGTGGTCGGCGACGACCAGGTCGGGCAGCGGGCGGCCCGCGTGGGCCAGACCGTCGAGGATCGCCGCCATCGGCGCGGGGGAGTGGGTGTGCCACAGGCTCGCGCCGCGCTCGTACACCGCGACGTCGGCGACCTGGTAGACGTAGCCCTGGTCGGCCACCAGCCCGCTCGGGATCGAGACGATCTCGCAGCCGGCCGCGCGCAGCGCCTGTGCCGTCGTGCGGTGCACGTCCAGCAGGCCGCCCGGGTGGCCGGTGGCCAGGAGCACGCGCTGGCCGGTCTCGGCGGCCTTGCGCAGGAAGGCCGCCATCCGCTCCAGCGCCGCGACGGTCAGCTCGGGGTCGATGGTGTCCCGGCCCGTCCGGTGGCGGAGATCGTCGCTGACGCCGCACCGGTCGGCCATCACGGCCAGCACGTCCTGCTCGTCCGTCCAGCGGTCGCCGAACTCCAGACCGAACCAGTAGTGCCGGTCGCCGCTCGCGAGCCTGCGGTAGTGATCCAGGTTGTTCTCGCGCGGAGTGGCCACGTCACCGGCGATGCGGGCCCGTACGAGATGGGCGATCAGTTCGGAACGGCTGGGTATCGGCATGGTCCTCATTCTCCCCCTTGACCGGTGCGCGATGGACGTCGTGTCCATATGGCGGCCCCGGACCCACACTTCCGTACATGTGCGGAATCCGCCGCCCTGCCTACCCTCGGGTACGACCACCGCAGGCGCTCCGACGTTGACGCGACCGTGACCCCGAGGGCCGCGATCGCAACCCGTCCGTGATCCGAGAGGCCCCCG
Organism: Streptomyces sp. NPDC049577; assembly: GCF_040675635.1. Lineage (NCBI taxonomy): Bacteria > Bacillati > Actinomycetota > Actinomycetes > Kitasatosporales > Streptomycetaceae > Streptomyces > Streptomyces sp. NPDC049577. Next base: position 23,636 of record NZ_JBFAPH010000018.1, on the reverse strand, counting down.
ATGACCACCCCCGCCCCCCGTGAACCGCGCGGCCCCGTCGACTCGTCCCGCATCCCGCGTTACGCCGGTCCGGCGACCTTCGCCCGGCTGCCCCGGCTCGACGAGGTCGGCACCGCCGACGTCGCCGTCGTCGGCGTGCCCTTCGACACCGGCGTGTCCTACCGCCCCGGCGCCCGCTTCGGCGGCAACGCCATCCGTGAGGCCTCCCGGCTGCTGCGCCCCTACAACCCGGCGCAGGACGCGTCGCCCTTCGCCCTCGCGCAGGTCGCGGACGCGGGCGACATCGCCGCGAACCCGTTCAACATCGACGAGGCCGTCGAGACGATCGAGGCCGCGGCCGACGACATCCTCGGCACCGGCGCCCGCATGATGACCCTGGGCGGCGACCACACGATCGCGCTGCCGCTGCTGCGCTCGGTCGCCAAGAAGCACGGCCCGGTCGCGCTGCTGCACTTCGACGCGCACCTGGACACCTGGGACACCTACTTCGGCGCCGAGTACACGCACGGCACGCCGTTCCGCCGCGCCGTCGAGGAGGGCATCCTCGACACCGAGGCGCTCTCCCACGTCGGTACCCGCGGCCCGCTGTACGGCAAGAAGGACCTGGACGACGACGCCAAGATGGGCTTCGGCATCGTCACCTCCGCGGACGTCATGCGCCGCGGCGTCGACGAGATCGCCGACCAGCTGCGCCAGCGCATCGGCGACCGCCCGCTGTACATCTCCATCGACATCGACGTCCTGGACCCGGCCCACGCCCCGGGCACCGGCACCCCGGAGGCCGGCGGTCTGACCTCCCGCGAGCTGCTGGAGATCATCCGCGGTCTGTCCTCCTGCAACCTGGTCTCCGCCGATGTCGTCGAGGTGGCCCCGGCCTACGACCACGCCGAGATCACCTGCGTGGCGGCCTCGCACACGGCGTACGAGCTGACGACGATCATGTCGCGGCAGATCGCTGCCGCAAGGCAGGGTCAGTAGGCACAGCGCCGCCTCCCGCGGCCGAACCGCACCCGAAACCCCGGCCGGACGCCCCCCAGCGTCCGGCCGGTTTCCTTGCGGCGGGATGAAATCCGCAGCCCACGGCGTTGGGGCCTTCCGTCGGAGCAGGGTGCGGACAGCGGAGGTCTCGGGTGGCGGCGACGGACACGACCGGTCAGGGCTGGGCCGCGCGGCTCACCGGCTACTGCTGGCGGTACCGCGGCACGGTGCTCCTCGCACTCGGCTCCTCACTCGCCGGCATGGCCGTCATGGCGCTCGTCCCGCTCATACCCAAGCTGATCATCGATGACGTGATCGGCTCGCACCGGCGCCCGCTCGCCCCCTGGGCCGCCCTGCTGATCGCCGCCGCGGTCGTCGTCTACGCCCTCACCTACGTCCGCCGCTACTACGGCGGACGGCTCGCGCTCGACGTCCAGCACGACCTGCGGACCGAGATGTACGACGCGATCGCCCGGCTCGACGGCAGGCGGCAGGACGAGCTCTCCACCGGCCAGGTCATCGGCCGCGCGACCAGCGACCTCCAGCTCATCCAGAGCCTGCTCTTCATGCTGCCGATGATGATCGGCAACATCCTGCTGTTCCTCATCTCGCTCGTCGTGATGGTGACGCTCTCCCCGCTGCTGACCGTCGTGGCGCTCGCCGTCGCCCCCGCCCTGTGGTTCCTCGCCAACCGCAGCCGTGCCAAGCTCTTCCCCGCCACCTGGTACGCCCAGGGCCAGGCCGCCGCCGTCGCCGGCGTCGTGGACGGCGCCGTGACGGGCGTCCGCGTCGTCAAGGGCTTCGGCCAGGAGGCCCAGGAGTCGGCCAAGCTCCGCGAGGTCTCCCGCCGGCTCTTCGCCGGCCGGCTGCGCTCCGTCCGGCTCAACTCCCGCTACACCCCCGCACTGCAGGCCGTACCCGCCCTCGGCCAGGTCGCCATGCTCGCCCTCGGCGGCTGGATGGCCACGCGCGGCCAGGTCACCCTGGGCACCTTCGTCGCCTTCTCGACCTACCTCGCGCAGCTCGTCGGCCCGGTGCGCATGCTCACCATGGTCCTCACCGTCGGCCAGCAGGCCCGCGCCGGCGTCGAGCGGGTCCTGGAGCTCATCGACACCGAACCGGTCGTCCAGGAGCGCCCGGACGCCCGCGAACTCCCGGCGGACGCCCCCGCCACGGTCGAGTTCGACGCCGTCTCCTTCGGCTACGACCCCGAGCGGCCCGTCCTCGACGGCCTCTCGCTGCGCGTCGAGCCCGGTGAGACGCTCGCCGTCGTCGGCGCCTCCGGCAGCGGCAAGTCCACTCTCGCGCTGCTGCTGCCGCGCTTCTACGACGTCACCTCCGGCACGGTGCGCGTCGGCGGGCAGGACGTGCGGGACCTGACCGTCTCCTCCCTCCGCGCCGCCATCGGGCTCGTCCCGGAGGACAGCTTCCTGTTCTCCGACAGCATCCGGGAGAACATCGCCTACGGCGTCCCGGACGCCACGGACGAGCAGATACGGGCGGCCGCCAAGGCCGCGCAGGCGCACGACTTCATCACCGCCCTGCCGGACGGCTACGCCACCGAGGTCGGCGAACAGGGCCTGACCCTCTCCGGCGGCCAGCGCCAGCGCATCGCCCTGGCCCGCGCCATCCTCACCGACCCGCGGCTGCTGCTCCTGGACGACGCCACGTCCGCCGTGGACGCCCGCGTCGAGCACGAGATCCACGAGGCACTGCGCGGCGTCATGGCCGGCCGCACGACGCTGCTGATCGCCCACCGCGCGTCGACCCTCGCCCTGGCGGACCGCATCGCGGTGCTGGACGGGGGCCGCCTGGCCGACATCGGCACCGCGGACGAACTGCGCGAGCGCTGCGAGCTCTTCCGCGACCTGCTGACCGACCCGGAGGAACTCGCGGGCACCGCCAAGGACCCGGCCGGCGCGACCCCTCCGGACGCCCGGCCGGTCCCCGTCGCCGCCGCGGACCGCACCACGGTGCGGACCGGCAGGGCGCGCCGCACCGTCGTCGACGGGGTCACCCCCGCCCTGTGGGTGCGCAAGGACGCTCCCGACACGCACGGCGCGCTCGCCGGGATGCCCGCCACGCCGGAGCTGCTCGCCAAGGTGGCCGCCCTGCCGCCCGCCGACGACACGCCGGACGTCGACGAGGAACGGGCCGCCCGCCCGGAGAGCGCGTACGGGCTGCGGCAGCTGCTGCGCGGCTTCGGCGCGCCCCTCGCGGTGAGCCTGCTGCTGGTCTCCGTCGACGCGGTGGCGGGGCTGGCACTGCCGGTTCTGATCCGGCACGGCATCGACCAGGGCGTGCAGCGCCTGGCGCTCGGCGCGGTCTGGGCGGCCTCCGGACTCGCCCTGCTGGTCGTGCTCGGACAGTGGGCCGCCCAGGTCGGCGAGACCCGCATGACGGGCCGGACGGGCGAGCGCGTGCTGTACGCCCTCCGGGTGAAGATCTTCGCGCAGCTGCAGCGGCTGGGGCTCGACTACTACGAACGCGAACTCACCGGCAAGATCATGACGCGGATGACGACCGACGTGGACGCGCTGTCGTCGTTCCTGCAGACCGGACTCGTCACCGCTGTCGTCTCGGTCCTCACCTTCTTCGGCATACTCGTCGCCCTGCTCGTCCTCGACGTCGAGCTGGCCCTGGTCGTCTTCGCCACCCTGCCGCCGCTGGTCGTCGGCACGGTCTTCTTCCGCCGGCAGAGCGTCAAGGCGTACGAGCTGGCCCGCGAGCGCGTCGGCGTGGTCAACGCCGACCTCCAGGAGAGCGTGGCCGGACTGCGCATCCTCCAGGCGTTCGGCCGGGAGGCCGACGGCAGGCGCCGGTTCACCGCGCGCAGCACCGCGTACCGGGAGGCGCGTGTGCGCGGACAGTGGCTGATATCGGTCTACTTCCCGTTCGTGCAGCTGCTGTCGTCCGTCGCCGCCGCCGCGGTGCTGATCGTGGGCGCCGGCCGGGTCGGCGACGGCACGCTCACGGCGGGCGCGCTGGTGGCCTACCTGCTCTACATCGACCTGTTCTTCGCGCCCGTGCAGCAGCTGTCGCAGGTGTTCGACGGCTACCAGCAGGCCACCGTCTCCCTCGGCCGCGTGCAGGCGCTGCTGCGCGAGCCGACGACAACCCCGGTGGCCGAGGAGCCGCGCGAGGTGCGCGAGCTGAGCGGTGAAGTCGTCTTCGACGACGTGCGGTTCAGCTACGCCGGTGCCGACGGGGAGGAGGCCGCGCTGTCCGGCATCCGGCTGACCGTGCCGGCCGGGCAGACCGTCGCGTTCGTCGGCGAGACGGGCGCCGGGAAGTCCACACTGGTGAAGCTGGTGGCCCGGTTCTACGACCCGACGGCCGGTGCCGTTCTGGTCGACGGCCACGACCTGCGCGAGCTGGACCCGGTGGCGTACCGGCACCGGCTGGGCGTCGTGCCGCAGGAGCCGTACCTCTTCCCCGGCACGGTGCGGGACTCCATCGCCTACGGCCGTCCGGACGCGAGCGACGCGGAGGTCGAGGCGGCCGCGCGGGCGGTCGGCGCCCACGAGATGATCGCCCGGCTCGACGGCGGCTATCTGCACCCGGTCGCCGAGCGCGGCCGCAACCTGTCCGCCGGACAGCGCCAGCTGATCGCCCTGGCCCGCGCGGAGCTGGTCGACCCGGACATCCTGCTGCTGGACGAGGCCACCGCGGCGCTGGACCTGGCCACCGAGGCCCTGGTGAACGAGGCCACGGACCGGCTGGCCGGCCGGCGCACGACCCTGGTGGTCGCCCACCGGCTCACCACGGCCGCCCGCGCGGACCGCGTGGTGGTGCTCGACCGGGGCCGCGTGGTGGAGGACGGCACCCACGCGGAACTGCTGGCCCTGGGCGGGCGCTACGCGGAGCTGTGGCGGACGTTCGCGGGGGAGGTCGTCCCGGCCTGACGCGGGCGCCCCTCCCGGCCCCCCGCCGCGCGCGGCGGCCAGCCGACTCGCGTAACCCCTGGCGTCGTTGATGTTGCCCCGGTAGGTTCGCGGCGACCTTTGCGAAACCAGGGGAGGGCGTATGCGCACGTCACTGAGAGTGCTGCTGGCACTGGCAGTGTCCATAGGAGCCGTCGGGACCGTCGGGGCCGGAGGGGCGACCGCACAGGCGGCCGGTGCGGCGCCGGCCGCACTGGCCGGCACGGCGCCGGCGGACGGCAGGACGGCGGACATCAAGGACCGCTTGTTGCAGATCCCGGGGATGAGCTTCGTCGAGGAGAAGCCGGTCAACGGCTATCGCTACCTCGTCATGACGTACACCCAGCCGGTCGACCACCGGCACCCGTCGAAGGGCACCTTCCAGCAGCGCTTCTCGATCCTGCACAAGTCGACCGACCGGCCGACCGTGTTCTACACGTCCGGCTACGACCTCTCCACCGACCCGAACCGCCGCGCCGAGCCGACCCGGATCGTCGACGGCAATCAGGTGTCGCTGGAGTACCGCTTCTTCACCCCGTCCCGCCCGCAGCCCGCCGACTGGTCCAAGCTCGACATCTGGCAGGCGGCCAGCGACCAGCACCGCCTCTACCAGGCCCTCAAGCCGGTCTACGGCAAGAACTGGCTGGCCACCGGCGCCAGCAAGGGCGGCATGACGGCCACCTACTACCGCCGCTTCTACCCGCACGACATGAACGGCACCATCGCCTACGTCGCCCCCAACGACGTCGTCAACGACGAGGACTCGGCGTACGACCGCTTCTTCGCCGCTGTCGGCGACAAGGCGTGCCGCACGCAGCTCAACTCCGTGCAGCGCGAGGCGCTCCTGCGCCGCGACGAGATCGTCGCCCGCTACCAGAAGTGGGCCGACGCGAACGGCAAGACGTTCAAGGTCGTCGGCAGCGCGGACAAGGCGTACGAGAACGTCGTGCTCGACCTGGTGTGGGCCTTCTGGCAGTACCACCTGCAGAGCGAGTGCGCCTCGGTGCCGGCCACCAAGGCGTCCACCGACGTCCTCTACAAGTTCATCGACGACATCTCCGGCTTCGACGCCTACACCGACCAGGGCCTGCAGCGGTTCACGCCGTACTACTACCAGGCGGGCACCGAGCTGGGCGCGCCCACCTTCAACTCCCCGCACCTGAAGGGCCTGCTGCGCTACCCGGGCATCTACCAGCCGCGCTCGTACGTGCCGCGGGACATCCCGATGAAGTTCCGGCCGGGCGCGATGGCGGACGTCGACCGCTGGGTGCGCAACGACAGCCGTGACATGCTCTTCGTCTACGGGCAGAACGACCCGTGGAGCGCCGAACCGTTCCGGCTGGGCAAGGACGCCGCGGCCCGGCACGACTACCGCTTCTACGCGCCGGGCGGCAACCACGGCTCCAACATCTCCCAGCTCGTCGCCGACGAGCGGGCCACGGCCACGGCCGAGGTGCTGCGCTGGGCCGGGGTGGCCCCGGCGGCCGTCCAGAAGGACGAGAAGCTCGCCAAGCCGCTGGCGCCGTACGACAAGAAGCTCGACAGGACGGTCGTCGACCGGCAGGCCACCCTGCGCCCCTGACCGGGCCTCAGAGCCGCCGGGCGCAGCCGACCGGGGTCTGCCCGCCGACCCGGACGTACAGGTCCGTGGAGGGCGGGCAGTCCTCGCGCGTACGGGCCAGCGCGGCGACCCGGTACTCCGGCGCGTGCCGGCCCGTGCCGTCGCAGGCCGTCTCCTTCACCACCCCCGGCCGCTCGCCGTAGACGCAGTCGCCGGCGACGGTCAGCGGGCCGCCGCCCCCGCCCGGGTCGCCCGGGTGCGGGGCACGCAGGTTGCGCATGCAGGCGTAGCCCTCCGGCAGGCTGTCGCGTTCGGACGTGCCGGCGGTGACGGCGGTGATGTGCAGGACGAAGTCGGTGGCGTCCGGGCAGCGCGGGCCGGACGCCCGCGGGCCGTTGTAGCGGGCGAGGACCACGGCCGAGGCCGGCGCGCCGCGGCAGTCCGTCTCCTCGAAGCCGGCCGGACCCCGGCCGGCGCAGCTGCCCCGGTCCAGGAAGGGCCCGCGGTGCGTCGAGCGGACCGGCGCGGCGGTCGCCTGGTGGGTGACGGCCTCCGGGCGCGCGCGGCCGGGGAGCTGGCACGCGGCGAGCGTGCCCGTGCCGTACACCGCGGCGACGGCGAGCAGCACCGCGTGCAGCGAGCGATGGCGCATGGTCTGTCCAACCCCCCTGACCCGACCGGAGTCACCCGGCGCGACGGGCGCGCCGTGACGGCCGCCGCCGGCAGGGGCTCGAGGGGGTGCGCCGACGGCGGCGGCACGCTCGTTGGACGCCCGGTGCGCCGGGGCGGTTCCCGTGCGCACGTCCGTTCAGGCGGTGCGGTGCGCGCGGCGGAAGCGCAGCGGGCGGCGCATGGTGAGCAGCCGGGCCCGCGGGGCGAGCCGGCGGACCATGGCGAACAGCGCGTCCGTGCGGGAACGGTCGGAGTCCAGCACGGTGAAGAGGTTGACGCCGAGGTAGAAGGTGATCGCGGCGTTGGCGAGGTCGCGCGGCGGGGTCAGCCGGGCGAGGGCGGTGCCGCCGATGACCCGTTCCAGGGTCTCCTCGACGAACGCCAGCCAGGGCTCGGCCCGGCGCCGCACCTCCTCGCGCAGCTCCGGCTTGGCGACGGCGGCGGCGACGAGCTCGGAGAAGAGCGCGATGTGCCCGCCGTCGAGGTCGTCGCGGTAGACGCGGGTCGCCGCCTCGGCGAGCTCCTCCAGGGTGCGGACGCCGGCGACGGTGGCGGTGTGCCGCTCCATCCGCTCGGCCGAGGACCGGTCGAGCGCGGCGAACAGCAACGGGTCGACACCGCCGAAGTGATAGAAGACCAGGGCCGAATTGACCCCCGCCTCCTTGGCGATCGTCCGCGCGCTGGCCTTCGCGTACCCCTGGGAGCGCAGCACCGCGCCCGCGGCGGCGATCAGCCGTTCCCTGGTCTCCACCGTCATGAGCCGCCCCCTCGACGCCCGTTCATCATACGGTTCAATCGCCTGCTCAAGACGCGCTCAGGACGGCTGCCCGGACGGCGGTATCGGTGAGCGCTGCGGCCACTGCTCGCGGAGCACCCGCACGGTCTCGGTGATGGCGGGCCGGCGGGCGGCGCCCTCGCGCCAGTACGCGAACAGCCGCCGCACCGGCACGGGTTCCAGGGGGACGGCCAGCACGCCGTCCGGCAGCGGGCCGCGCCCCAGCCGGGGCAGCAGGGCGATGCCCAGGCCGGCCCGGACGAGGGCGATCTGGGAGTGGTTCTCCACGACCTGGTAGGCCAGGTCCGGTTCGCTGCCGGCCGCGCGCAGGGTGCGGACGAGCCAGTCGTGGCAGACCATGCCGGGCGGCTGGGAGATCCACCGCTGGTGCCCCAGATCGCCGTGGCGGAGCAGTTCCCGGCCGGCCAGCGGGTGTCCCCGTGGGACGATCACGTCGCAGCTGTCGTCGCCGATCCACCGCCGCTCCAGCCCGTCCGGCGCGGGCAGGGGGATGATGTCCCACTCGAAGGACACCGCCACGTCGAGGACGCCCTGCGCGACCTGGCCGACGGACAGGTGCGGGTCGACCTCGACCAGCCGGGCGTCCAGCGACGGGTGCTCGGCGGCCAGCCGGGCCAGCACGCCGGGCAGCAGCCCGCACGTGGCCGAGGCGAACGCCCCGATCACCAGCCGGCCGGTGGGCCGCCCGCGCCGCTCCTCCAGCTCCGTCTCCGCCCGCTCGACCGTGGCCAGCAACTGCCGCGCCGTCTCGGCGAGCAGGGCCGCCGCGTCGGTGAGGACCACGCCCCGGCCCTGACGCTCCAGCAGCGTGGTGCGGGTCTCCCGCTCCAGCTTGGTGATCGCCTGCGACACGGCGGACGGCGTGTAGCCCAGCGCGACCGCCGCGGCGCTCACCGAACCGTGCACCGAGACGGCGTGCAGCGCGCGCAACCGGGAAAGATCCAGCATGGCGACCCCCTCACGTTCTTTCAGTACCAGTGAATCCCATCATGTAGAAGGCTGTGCTGGTGCTACACGATGAGATGGCGTGATGCTGATCGCATGCGTCCGATCCACATAGCCCTCGCGGTGTTCGTCGCCGCACTGTGGGGCGTCAACTTCGTCGTCATCGACGTCGGCCTCGACCAGTTCCCGCCCCTGTTGTTCTGCGCGCTGCGCTTCCTGGTCGCCGCGCTGCCGGCGGTCTTCTTCGTCGGCCGGCCGCAGGTGAAGTGGCGCTGGATCCTCGCGGTGGGGCTCGTGCTCGGGGTGGGCAAGTTCGGGCTGCTGTTCATCGGCATGCGGGCGGGGATGCCCGCCGGACTGTCCTCGCTGGTGCTCCAGGTCCAGGCGGTCTTCACCGCGCTCGCCGCGATGGTCTACCTGGGCGAACGGCCCGGCCGCGTCCGGCTGCTGGGCATGGGCGTGGCACTGGCCGGCATCGCGCTGGCCGCCGTCGACGAGGGCGCGTCCGGGCCGCTCACCGGCTTCGCCCTGGTCGTTCTGGCCGCGGCCCTGTGGGGCGTGTCCAACATCCTCACCCGCAAGGCCGCGCCGCCCGACGCGTTCCGCTTCATCGTGTGGGTGAGCACCGTGCCCGTGCTGCCGCTGCTGCTGCTCTCCCTGCTCTTCGAGGGCCCGCACGCCGACGCACAGGCGCTGCGCTCCCTCGACTGGGGCGGCGCCGGGGCGATCGTCTACGTGGCCTGGATCAGCACCGTGGCCGGATTCGGCGCCTGGGGACTGCTGCTGCGCACCTACGACGCGTCCGCCGTCGCGCCCTTCTCGCTGCTCGTACCCGTTTTCGGCATGTCCTCGGCCGCGCTGCTGCTCGGTGAGGGCGTCGGCCCGCTGCGGTGGGGCGCGGCCGTGCTGCTGGTGGGCGGCGTGGCGCTCACGTCGCTCGCGGGGCGGCGGCGAGCAGTCCCCGCAGATACTCCCGGCCCGCTCCGGCCAGCTGTGCGAAGTCGGCGGCCTGGGGGTACCAGCGCTTCTCGTACTCCCAGCTGATCCAGCCGTCCCAGCCGCCCCGGGTCAGCGCGCCGACGCACGCGCCCAGCGGCAGCACGCCCGCCCCGAGCGGCAGCGGCGCCGGGTCCTCGGCGGAGGCGACGTCCTTGACCTGGACGTAGCCCAGATGGGGGGAGAGCGGCGCGAAACTCGCCGCCGGGTCCTCCCCGCCCAGCCAGGTGTGCAGCACGTCCCAGAGGGCACCGACGTTCCGGTGCCCGACGGGGCCCAGGACGCGCTCGACGTCCCGCGCCCGGCGGTGCGAGTCGTGCGTCTCCAGCAGCACGCGGACGCCGGCGTCGGCGGCGAACGGCGCGATCGCCCCGAGCCGGCGCGCGGCGGCCGCGTCCGCCTCCTCGGCGGGCTGCTCCCCGCCGCCCGGGAACACCCGTACGTACGGCGCCTTGAGGTCCCCGGCGAGGCGCACGAGGTCGCCCAGCTCGCCGATGACGGGCTCGTCGGGCCCGGGCGCGGCGGCGTGGGCGTAGCCCGCCACGGCCAGGATCTCCACGCCGGCCGCCGCGAACTCCGCCGCGACGTCCGCCCGCTCGCCCGGCCCGAGCCCCGGATGGACGGGCTCGTCCGGGGCGGCGCGCAGTTCGACGCCGTCGTAACCGTGCTCCGCGGCGAGCCGGACGGCTTCGCCGACGGGCACACCGGGCAGTGCGAGGGTGGAAAAGGCCAGCTTCATGCTGACCGGCTTCCCCGGCGGGCGCCCGGCAATGCGTAGGCCTACGGCAGACGGGTCTCGGGCCGGGCCCGGGGCCGGTTCGGCACCGCCGGTTCGGCACGTCGTGGTTGCTCGCCGTCGCGGCGGGGGCCAGGGGTCGTGGTTGCCCGCGCTCGTGGGGCGCGGCTAGCTTCGTCCGGGTGACTGCCAGAGGCAAGCGCATCCGTGTCGCCATGAACGGCGTCACCGGCCGCATGGGCCACCGTCAGCACCTCGTACGCTCCGTCCTCGCCCTGCGCGAGCAGGGTGGCGTCGATCTGGGGGACGGCACGACGCTGCTGCCCGAGCCGCTGCTGGTCGGCCGTGACGGACGGCGGGTCGCGGCGCTCGCCGAGCGGTACGGGGTCGACCGGTGGTCCACCGACCTCGACACCGTCCTGGCCGATCCCAGCGTCACCGTCTACTTCGACGCCCAGGCGACCACCGCCCGCGCGGACGCGCTGCGCCGGGCGATCGCCGCCGGGAAGCACGTCTACTGCGAGAAGCCCACCGCCGGCGACCACCCGGCCGCGCTGGAGCTCGCCCGGCTGGCCCGCGACGCCGGGGTGTGCAACGGCGTCGTGCAGGACAAGCTGTTCCTCCCGGGGCTGCGCAAGCTCAGACGGCTGGTCGACGGCGGCTTCTTCGGCCGGGTGCTGTCGGTCCGCGGGGAGTTCGGCTACTGGGTCTTCGAGGGGGACTGGCAGGCCGCGCAGCGGCCGTCGTGGAACTACCGCGCACAGGACGGCGGCGGCATCGCGGCCGACATGTTCCCGCACTGGGAGTACGTCCTGCGCGAGCTCGCCGGACCCGTACGCAGCGTCCAGGCGCACCTGGCGACGCACATTCCGCGCCGCTGGGACGAGCGGGGCGAGCCCTACGAGGCCACCGCCGACGACGCCGCCTACGCGGTCCTCGAGCTGGAGGGCGGGGCGGTCGCGCAGTTCAACTCCTCGTGGGCGGTGCGGGTGCACCGGGACGAGCTGCTGGAGATCCAGATCGACGGCACGGAGGGCTCGGCGGTCGCCGGACTGCGGCACTGCCGTGCGCAGCACCGCTCGGCGACCCCGAAGCCCGTCTGGGACCCGGACGCGCCGGCCGGGCACGACTTCCGGGCGCAGTGGCAGGAGGTCCCGGACAACGAGCCGTTCGGCGACGCGTTCCGGACGCAGTGGGAGCTGTTCCTGCGCCACGTCGCGGTGGGCGCGCCCTGGCGGTGGGACCTGGCGGCCGGCGCGCGGGGCGTGCTGCTGGCGGAACTGGCCCGCCGGTCCGCCGCCGAGGGCCGCAGGCTGGCCGTGCCGGACGAGGACGCCGGGCCGTGAGCGGGGCGGCGATCCGGCTGCCGGACGCCTCCGGCGCGCTGCGGACGTACGTACCGCGGGCCGCAGCCCCGGACCGGCCGCCCGCCTCCCGTACGCCTCCGGTCTGCCGCACGCTGTTCGCCGCCGCCCATGTGGTCGCCGATCCGTTCGGCGACACGACACCCGCCGGGCCCGCCGTGCTCGACTGGGAGGCCACGCTGGCCTTCCGCCGGCATCTGTGGGCGCACGGCCTGGGTGTGGCGGAGGCGATGGACACCGCCCAGCGCGGCATGGGGCTGGACTGGCCGGCCGCCGCCGAGCTCGTCCGGCGCACCGCCGCCGAGGCCCGCGCGACCGGCGGCCGGCTGGTGTGCGGGGCCGGCACGGACCAGCTGGCGCCGCCGTACGACGGGCTGACCCCGGCGGACGTGGCCGCCGCCTACGAGGAGCAGCTGGAGCTCGTGGAGGCGTGCGGCGCGCGGGCCGTGCTGCTGGCCTCCCGCGCACTGGCGGCCGTCGCCCGCACCCAGGACGACTACCGGTACGTCTACGGCCGCCTGCTGCGGCAGACGTCCGCTCCGGTGATCCTGCACTGGCTGGGCCCGGTGTTCGATCCCGCACTGGCGGGCTACTGGGGCGACCGCGGCCTCGACGCCGCCACCGGCACGTTGCTCGGCATCGTCGAGGAGCACCCGGGCAAGGTCGACGGCGTGAAGGTGTCCCTGCTGGACGCGGGGCGCGAACGGGATCTCAGGCACCGCCTGCCACCCGCGGTGCGCTGCTACACGGGCGACGACCTCCACTATCCCGAGCTGATCGAGGGGGACGCCCACGGTCACAGCGACGCCCTGCTCGGCGTCCTCGACCCGCTGGGCCCGCTCGCCGCGCACGCCGTGCGGCTGCTCGACTCCGGCGACCGGCCGGGCTTCCGCGCCGCGCTGGAACCGACGGTCCGGCTGGCCCGGCACCTGTTCGAGCCGCCGACCCGGTATTACAAGACGGGCATCGTGCTGCTCGCCTGGCTGGCCGGTCACCAGCGGCACTTCACCATGCCGGGCGGCCTGCACGCCGCGCGTTCGCTGCCGCACCTCGCGCGGGCCTACGAACTGGCCGACGGGCTGGGGCTGTTCCCCGACCCGGAGCGGGCCCGCGCGCGGATGGCGGCGCTGCTGGCGGTGCACGGGGTGGGGCAGTGAGCGGGCAGCGTTCCGACCTGGGGTGTTCCGGCCTGGGGTGTTCCGGCCTGGGATGTTCCGACCTGGAGCGGTTCAGTCTCAATCAGTACACCGTGCGTCAGTGGTCGCTGCCCGAGCTGGTGCGCGGCTGCGCGGAGGCGGGGGTGCGGCACGTGGGGCTGTGGCGCGGGCCGGTGCAGGAGTACGGGGCCGAGGCGGCGGGCCGGCTCGTGCGGGAGGCCGGGCTGGGCGTCAGCAGCCTGTGCCGGGGAGGTTTCCTGACCGCCGGCGACGCGGCGGGCCGGGCGGCCGCGCTGACCGACAACCGCGCGGCCGTCGAGGAGGCGGCCGCGGTCGGCACGGACACGCTGGTGCTGGTCTGCGGCGGACTGCCGCCCGGCGAGCGGGATCTGCGCGGTGCGCGGGAGCGGGTGGCGGACGCCCTGGCCGAACTCGCGCCCCACGCGGCGGCGCACGGCGTACGGCTGGCCGTCGAGCCGCTGCATCCGATGTTCGCCGCCGACCGGTGCGTGGTCTCCACCCTCCGTCAGGCCCTGGACCTCGTCGCACGTTTCCCGGCCGATCGCGTGGGAGTGGTGGTGGACACCTACCACCTCTGGTGGGACGACACGGTGGCCGGCCAGCTCGCCCGGGCCGGCGAGGGCGGCCGGATCGCGGCCTTCCAGCTCGCGGACTGGGTCACGCCGCTGCCGGAGGGCGTGCTGACGGGCCGGGGGCAACTGGGGGACGGCAGCGTGGACCTGCGCTGGTTCCGGGAACGGGTCGACGCGGCGGGCTACGCCGGGGCGGTGGAAGTGGAGATCTTCAACCCGGGGCTGTGGGCACGCGAGGGCGCGGACGTCCTCGCGGAAGTGCTCCACCGCTATCGCACGCATGTGCTCTGAACAGGTCTTCGATACGCAGAGTAACGAAAGCGTAACGCCTTGGAAGGTGCTGCAACCCTTTGCGGCCGGGGTGAGTCGTATGGTGCGTCGGGCTTCCCGGGGGGTGGATCCGGGGGGATTTCGGGGGAGGCCGGACGGGGGGAAAGCGAGGGGCCCGGTCGTCGGACCGGGCCCCTCGAACTTCCCGGGGTGCTCCTGGGTGCCCGTGGCTGTTCGCGGGTGACGGAGTTGTCCACAATCCCTTGCTCGTCCACAGCCCCGAACGGGCTGTCGGGCCCCGGCGGTAACGTCGGGGCATGGTGCAACTGGCAGTGCTCGAAGGGGTCCTCGAGCGGATCACCTACGCCAATGAGGAGACGGGCTACACGGTGGCCCGGGTCGACACCGGCCGGGGCGGCGGCGAGCTGCTCACGGTCGTCGGCTCGCTGCTCGGCGCGCAGCCGGGCGAGTCCCTGCGGCTGGAGGGGCGCTGGGGCTCCCACCCGCAGTACGGACGCCAGTTCACCGTGGAGAACTACACGACCGTCCTGCCCGCCACGATCCAGGGCATCCGCCGCTATCTGGGCTCCGGTCTGATCAAGGGCATCGGGCCCCGGATCGCCGACCGCATCGTGGAGCACTTCGGCACGGACACCCTCGACGTGATCGAGACCGAGCCCCGGCGCCTGATCGAGGTGCCGGGCCTGGGTCCCAAGCGCACCAAGTCCATCGGTGCCGCCTGGGAGGAGCAGAAGGCCATCAAGGAGGTCATGGTCTTCCTCCAGGGCGTCGGCGTCTCCACCTCCATCGCCGTGCGCATCTACAAGAAGTACGGCGACGCCTCGATCTCCGTCGTGCGCAACCAGCCGTACCGGCTGGCCGCCGACGTCTGGGGCATCGGCTTCCTGACCGCCGACCGCATCGCCCAGGCGGTCGGCATCCCGCACGACAGCCCGGACCGGGCCAAGGCCGGCCTGCGGCACGCCCTGTCGCAGTCCGCCGACCAGGGTCACTGCTTCCTCCCCGAGGAGCAACTGATCGCGGACGCCGTGAAATTGCTCCAGGTCGACACCGGCCTGGTCATCGACTGCCTCGCCGAACTCGCCGCCGAGGAGGAGGGCGTGGTGCGCGAGACCGTCCCCGGCCCGGAGGACGGCCGGCCCGTCACCGCGGTCTACCTCGTCCCCTTCCACCGCGCCGAGTCGTCCCTGGCGGGCAGGCTGTCCCGGCTGCTGCGGGCCGAGGAGGACCGGCTGGCCGCCTTCCAGGGCATCGACTGGGAGCGGGCCCTGGCCTGGCTCGCCGGGCGCACGGGCGCGGAGCTGGCCGCCGAGCAGCGGGAGGCCGTCCGGCTCGCGCTCACCAGCCGGGTCGCGGTCCTCACCGGCGGCCCCGGCTGCGGCAAGTCCTTCACCGTGCGCTCGGTGGTCGAGCTGGCCCGCGCCAAGAAGGCCCGGGTCGTGCTCGCCGCTCCCACCGGGCGGGCCGCCAAGCGGCTCTCGGAGCTCACCGGCGCCGAGGCGTCCACGGTGCACCGGCTGCTGGAGCTCAAGCCCGGCGGCGACGCCGCCTATGACCAGGACCGGCCGCTGGACGCCGACCTCGTGGTGGTCGACGAGGCGTCCATGCTCGACCTGCTGCTGGCCAACAAGCTGGTCAAGGCCGTGCCGCCCGGTGCCCATCTGCTGCTCGTCGGGGACGTGGACCAGCTGCCCTCGGTCGGTGCCGGCGAGGTGCTGCGCGACCTGCTGGCCCCGGGCGGCCCCGTCCCGGCCGTCCGGCTCACCCGGATCTTCCGGCAGGCGCAGCAGTCCGGAGTGGTGACCAACGCCCACCGCATCAACTCCGGCGTCCCGCCCGTCACCCAGGGGCTCTCCGACTTCTTCCTCTTCGTCGAGGAGGACACCGAGGAGGCGGGCCGGCTCACCGTGGACGTGGCGGCCCGGCGCATCCCCGCCAGATTCGGCCTCGACCCGCGCCGCGACGTCCAGGTGCTCGCCCCGATGCACCGCGGCCCCGCCGGAGCCGGCACGCTCAACGGCCTGCTCCAGCAGGCGATCACCCCGGCCCGGCCCGACCTGCCCGAGCGCCGCTTCGGCGGCCGCGTCTTCCGGGTGGGAGACA
Source organism: Streptomyces sp. NPDC049577 (assembly GCF_040675635.1). NCBI lineage: Bacteria > Bacillati > Actinomycetota > Actinomycetes > Kitasatosporales > Streptomycetaceae > Streptomyces > Streptomyces sp. NPDC049577. Next base: position 7,521 of record NZ_JBFAPH010000018.1, on the reverse strand, counting down.
AAGTCACCCAGATCAGAAACAACTACGAAAAAGGCCGCAATGGCGTCTTCAACGGCACCGTAGGCGTCGTCATCGGCCTGGACGCGGTGGAGCAGCGGCTCACGGTCCGCACCGACGAGGACGAGGAGGTCGGCTACGACTTCGACGAACTTGACGAACTCGCCCACGCCTACGCGGTGACCATCCATCGCTCCCAGGGCAGCGAATACCCCGCCGTGGTGATCCCGGTCACCACGGGGGCCTGGATGATGCTCCAGCGCAATCTGCTCTATACCGCCGTGACCCGGGCGAAACGTCTCGTGGTGCTGGTGGGGTCCCGGCGCGCCCTCGGCCAGGCCGTGCGCACCGTGTCGGCGGGGAGGCGGTTCACGGCGCTGGACCACAGACTGGCGGGAGGGGCCCCTGGCGGTGTCCACGGTGGCGTTCGTCTCTCGGCGGTTTACCAACCGGGGCGAACGGGGCAGGATGGGCAGGCTGGGCGGCACTGAGTGCCGCCCTTAGGCCCTATGGCCGACCCCGAGTGCACGTTCATCGGCCAAATGGGGGAAGGTAGGGGTAGTCAGGGCACCTCGAAGAAGAGGCACAACGTCGGTGAGGGATGACGTGAGCGACAACTCTGTAGTAGTGCGGTACGGGGACGGCGAGTACACCTACCCGGTGGTCGACAGCACTGTCGGCGACAAGGGCTTCGACATCGGCAAGCTCCGTGCTCAGACCGGTCTGGTGACCCTGGACTCCGGCTACGGCAACACCGCCGCGTACAAGTCCGCCATCACCTACCTCGATGGCGAGCGCGGCATCCTGCGTTACCGCGGCTACCCGATCGAGCAGCTGGCCGAGCGCAGCTCCTTCCTGGAGACGGCCTTCCTGCTGATCAACGGCGAGCTGCCCACCGTGGACGAGCTGGCGACCTTCAAGGGTGAGATCACCCAGCACACCCTGCTGCACGAGGACGTCAAGCGGTTCTTCGACGGCTTCCCGCGCGACGCCCACCCGATGGCCATGCTGTCCTCCGTGGTCAGCGCGCTGTCGACCTTCTACCAGGACAGCCACAACCCGTTCGACGAGAAGCAGCGCCACCTCTCGACGATCCGGCTGCTCGCCAAGCTCCCGACGATCGCGGCCTACGCGTACAAGAAGTCGATCGGTCACCCGATCGTCTACCCGCGTAACGACCTCGGTTACGTCGAGAACTTCCTGCGCATGACCTTCTCGGTGCCGGCCGCCGAGTTCGAGCTGGACCCGGTTGTCGTCAGCGCCCTGGACAAGCTGCTGATCCTGCACGCCGACCACGAGCAGAACTGCTCCACCTCGACCGTGCGCCTGGTCGGCTCCTCGCAGGCCAACCTCTTCGCGTCGATCTCCGCCGGCATCAACGCCCTGTGGGGCCCGCTGCACGGCGGCGCCAACCAGGCCGTGCTGGAGATGCTGGAGGGCATCCAGAAATCCGGCGGCGACGTGGACTCCTTCATCCGCAAGGTGAAGAACAAGGAGGACGGCGTCCGTCTGATGGGCTTCGGCCACCGCGTCTACAAGAGCTTCGACCCCCGGGCGAAGATCATCAAGGCCGCGGCGCACGACGTCCTCTCGGCGCTGGGCAAGAGCGACGAGCTGCTCGACATCGCGCTCAAGCTGGAGGAGCACGCGCTCAGCGACGACTACTTCGTCTCGCGCAACCTCTACCCGAACGTGGACTTCTACACCGGCCTGATCTACCGGGCCATGGGCTTCCCGAGCGAGATGTTCACCGTGCTGTTCGCGCTCGGCCGGCTCCCCGGCTGGATCGCCCAGTGGCACGAGATGATCAAGGAGCCGGGTTCCCGCATCGGCCGCCCGCGCCAGATCTACACGGGCGTCGTCGAGCGCGACTTCGTCCCGGTGGAGCAGCGCTGATCCGGCGCGGCCGCTGATCCAGGGCAAGAGAAAAGCGCCCCGTCTCCGATCCCCCCACGGGTCGGAGCGGGGCGCTTTCCGTTTCCCGGTCCGGATTCCCCCCACGGGATCCGTCCGGGAGCCTCGGTACGCCTGGGCTCACGCGACGCGATCTGCCGGGACGCGTACGTACGGGAGGGCCGCTCAAAGCTCCCCGGGTACGTGCCCCGGCCACGCGTGGCCGGTACCGTCCCCCAAGACGATCCAGCACTGACCGGTTAGACCAGCGACCCCCGGTAATGGTTACCCGGACAGGGCTGTGATCTACGTCTCGGGCGATCCGGCCGGTCAGGCGCGGCCGACGAGCTCGTAGCCCGCCTCGTCGACGGCGGCGCGCACGGCCTCGTCGTCCAGCGGGCCGGTGGCCGTGACGGTCACCAGACCGCTGGCGGCGACGGCCTTGACGGCCGTGACGCCGGCGAGGGCGGAGACCTCCTCGGTGACGGCGGACTCGCAGTGGCCGCACGTCATGCCGGTCACCTTGAAGACGGTGGTGGCGGGGGTGCTCGTGTCGGTGTTCGGCTCGGCGGTCATGACACAACTCCTCAGCGTTCGGCTTTTCCGCCGCGACTGCGGCGTCTTGTGTCGAACACTGTACCCCCCGGGGGTATGTCGGAGGCAAGGGTTCGCCCCGAGTCGCGAAGGCGGCCCGGGGCGAGTGCGGGGAGTGTCGGGCGAAACGGTCAGCGTCTGAGGCCGCGCCGGGAACGGTTGCCCGGCCGGGAGGCCACCCAGACCCGGATCGTGTCCGCGAACCAGTAGGGTCTGCCGTCCTCGGTCAGGTCGGGGGCGGGCATCAGCCCGTGCTTCCGGTAGGAGCGCACGGTGTCGGTCTGCACGCCGAGGTGGGCGGCGATCTCCTTGTAGGACCAGAGTCGACGGTCGGTCATCTCTCGCGCCTCTCCGCTGCGCCGCAGACGCGGAGGGGGCTCCGTCGGGGGGACTGCGGCGCGGCCTTGTCGATCACTCATGAGCGTCGTTCCGGAGAACGACGCAGAGTGACCATGCGCGAGGGGCTGTCGCGCCCCTGTGACGGAAGGCTCGCCTGTGTGTGACGGACGTGACCGGAAGATGACGAAGGGGACGGGGGTGCGAGGGGTGGGGCCGGGGCGCGGTCAGCCGATTCCGGCCCGTGCGGCCACTTCCTCCGGCCGTACCGGCCGCCGCTCGTGCCGGGACAGTTCGCACGCCTCGGCCACGAGCAGCGCCCGCAGCCCCTCCCCGCCCGGGCACGGGTTCGCCATGGCACCCCGTGCCACCTGGACGAAGGCCGCCAGCTCGGCGCGGTAGGCGGCCCCGAACCGGTCCAGGAAGCCGCTCCACGGCCGCTCGGGCCCGGCCGGGCCGCCCGGCTCGGCGGAGGTCACGGGCGTGCGGTCGCCCAGCCCGACCACCCACTGGTCCAGTTCGCCGGACAGCTCCATCCGCACGTCGTAGCCGGCCCCGTTGTAGCGGGTGGCGGTCGCGGTGACGAGGGTGCCGTTGTCCAGGGTGAGCAGGGCGGCCGCGGTGTCGACGTCGCCGGCGTCGCGGAAGAAGGACGCCCCGCCGGCCGAGCCGTGCGCGTACACCTCCGCCACCTCGCAGCCCGTCAGCCAGTGCACGGCGTCGAAGTCGTGGACCATGCAGTCGCGGATCAGCCCGCCGGAGTGCGGCAGGAAGTCCGGCGGCGGGGGAGCGGCGTCGGAGGTGACGGCCCGGATCGTGTGCAGCCGCCCCAGGACCCCGCCCCGCAGCGCCTCGCGGGCCGCCCGGAAACCGGCGTCGAAGCGGCGCTGGAAGCCGATCTGGAGCACCGTCCCGGCGGCCTCCACCTCGCGCAGGGCGCGGACCGTGCCCATGATGTCCGGGGCGACGGGCTTCTCGCAGAACGCGGGGAGCCCGGCCCGGGCCGCCCGGGTGATCAGGGCGGCGTGGGAGTCGGTGGCACTGGCGATGACGACGGCGTCGACCCCGGCCGCGAACACCCCGTCCACGGAGCCCGCCGGGCGCACGGCGCGGCCGGCCGCCGTGACGTCCCCGAGCCGTGCCGCCAGGGCGGCGGACCGGGCGGGGGCCGCGTCGCCGATGACGAGTTCGTCCACGCCGGGGGTCGTGGCGAGGGCCCGCGCGTGGAAGGAGCCGATGCGCCCGGCGCCGAGCAGTCCGATCCGCATGACGAGCTCCTACCGGTAGAGCGCCGGGCGTTCGGCCAGGCCGACGGGTGTGCGCTCGCCCGTCGCCTGGGCGCGTACGCCCGCCTCGCAGACGGCGGCGGCCGCGTAGCCGTCCCAGGCGCTCGGGCCCGTGGTCTCCCCGCGCCGGGTGGCGTCCACCCAGGCCCGCACCTCGCGGTCGTAGGCGTCCCGGAAGCGCTCCACGTAGTCCTGAGCGATCTCGCCGCCCCAGCGGCCGGCCGCGTTGACGCACAGCCCGTGGGCGTCGCCGATCCGCGCGGTGCCGTGCTCGCCGACGGCCTCGCAGCGCACCTGGTAGCCGAAGCCGCAGTTGACGAAGATCTCGACGTCGACGAGCGCGCCGCCGGCGGTCTCGAAGAGCACCAGCTGGGGATCGTCCAGCCCGGCCGGTGCCCGCCCCGACGGGGTGGGCCGGAGGACGCGCACGGCGGTGATCTCCTGCCCCAGCAGCCAGCGGGCGGCGTCGGCCTCGTGCACCACCGAGTCGTTGATCGTCATCTGGCTGGTGAAGCCGGGCGGGGTGCCGGCGTTGCGGTGGACGCAGTGCAGCATCAGGGTGCGGCCGAAGGCGCCCTCGTCCAGCAGGGTCTTCAGCCGCTCGTACTCGGGGTCGTAGCGCCGCATGAAGCCGACCTGCACCCGCCGGTGGCCCAGCCGGGCCTCGGCCTCGACCACCCGCAGGGCGGAGGCCGCGTCGGGGGTGAGCGGCTTCTCGCACAGCACCGGCAGGTCCCTGGCCAGCGCCTGGAGCAGCGCGGCCTCGTGGGCGGGGCCGGGGGAGGCGATGAGGACGGCGTCGACGCCCTCGTCGTCCATGGCGGCCGCCGCGTCCGTGTACGCGGAGCAGCCGTCGACGCGCTCGGCGACGGCCTTGGCGCGGCCGGCGTCGATGTCCACGACGGCGGCCACGCGGGCCCCGGCGATGACCTCGTCGAGGCGGCGGACGTGGTCCGCGCCCATCCTGCCGGTGCCGATCACGGCGACCCCGAGTGTCTTCTGCGCTGTCATGGCTGTCCCGTCCGGTTGTGTGGGGCCTGCGATGATCGTCCGTCACGCGCCGCAGGAGCGCAGGAAGGCGCGCGTGCGGCGGGCGATGGGCAGCGGCCGGTCGGGCTCACACGGGTACATGTCCTGCTCGACGATGGCGAAGAGGTCGACCCCCAGTCCCTGCGCGGCCGCCAGCACGGGCTCCAGCGCCGGCACACCGCGCGGCGGCTCGCACATCACGCCCTGCCGCACGGCCGGCCCGAAGGGGGTGCCCCGGTCGACGACGTCCGCGAGGACCTCCGGGTCGACCTGCTTGAGGTGGAGGTAGCCGATGCGCTCGCCGTACGTCTCGATGAGCTTGACGCTGTCGCCGCCGCAGTAGGCGTAGTGCCCGGTGTCCAGGCACAGGTTCACCAGTGCGGGGTCGGTCGCGTCGAGGAGGCGGGCGACGTTCTCCTCGGTGTCGATGTGCGTGTCGGCGTGCGGGTGGACGGCGATGGCCAGCCCGTGGACGTCGTGGACCCGGCGGGCCAGGCGCTCCATGCCGGTGGCCAGGTGGCGCCACTGCCCGGCGGTCAGCTCGCGGCTCTCGATCGGCTCGGCGGTCCGGTCGTCGCGCCAGAAGGAGGGGATGACGACGAGGTGCCCGGCGCCCATGGCCCGGGTCAGGGCGGCGACCCGGTCCACCTGTTCCCAGGTTTCCTCCCAGACGGCCGGCCCGCGGTGCAGCGCGGTGAAGACCGTGCCGGCGGAGACCTTCAGCCCGCGCCGGCCGGTCTCCTCGCGCAGCCGCGCCGGGTCGGTCGGCAGGTAGCCGTACGGGCCGAGTTCGATCCACTCGTAGCCGGCCTCGGCGACCTCGTCCAGGAAGCGCCGCCACGGCACCTGCCGCGGATCGTCGGCGAACCACACGCCCCACGAGTCGGGGGCGGAGCCGACGCGGATGCGGTCCAGGGGCAGCGGGCGGGCGGCGGCGTCCATGCGGCGGCTCTCCTCTCACCGGTCGCCGTCGACCGGGAAGGGGTGGCGGGGTTGCCGGTAGCTTCCTCGCGGGTCAGGCACAGTGTCAAGGCTTTGTCCGGACGTACGGACGTCATGTCAAGTCGCGTTTCGGCGGGGCGGACCGGCGCGTCTTCGAGCGGACGTCTATATGTAAGGACAAACGCTTGACATGGTCGTCCGCGCCCGGCTAGACCAGAGCCCGAACCCACACCCCGGGAGGGCGACGGCATGGCCGATCCGTTCGAGGTCGTCACGATGGGCCGACTCGGCGTCGACCTGTATCCCCTGCAGAGCGGGGTGCCGCTGGCGGACGTCGAGAGCTTCGGGAAGTTCCTGGGCGGTTCGGCCGCCAACGTGGCCGTCGCCGCCGCCCGGCTCGGCCGCCGCACGGCTCTCATCAGCCGCACGGGCGCCGACCCCTTCGGCGACTACCTCCACCGCGAGCTGCGCGGCTTCGGCGTCGACGACCGCTGGGTCACGCCCGTCCCCGGGGAACCCACGCCGATCACCTTCTGCGAGATCTTCCCGCCCGACCGCTTCCCCCTCTACTTCTACCGCCGTCCCAAGGCCCCCGACCTGCATCTGCGCGCGGCGGAGCTGGATCTCGACGCCGTGCGCGCGGCCCGCGTCTTCTGGGTGACCGGCACGGGGCTGAGCGAGGAACCCAGCCGCGGCGCCACCCTCGCCGCGCTCGCGGCCCGCGCGCGGCGCGGCGTCACGGTCTTCGACCTCGACTGGCGGCCGATGTTCTGGGGCGGCGAGGGCGGTGCCTCCGGTGACGGCGGCGCGACCGGCCCGGCCGCCATGGCCGCCGCCCGCCCGCACTACGCGGCCGCCCTCGCCCACGCGACGGTCGCGGTCGGCAACGCGGACGAGTGCGAGGTCGCCACCGGCGAGCGCGAACCGCACGCCGCCGCCCGCGCGCTGCTCGCGGCGGGCGTCGAACTCGCCGTGGTCAAACGGGGGCCCAAGGGCGTCCTCGCCGTCCACCGCGACGGCACCGTCGCCGAGGTGGCGCCCCTCGGCATCGAGGTCGTCAACGGACTCGGCGCGGGCGACGCGTTCGGCGGCGCCCTGTGCCACGGGCTGCTCGCCGGCTGGCCCCTGGAACGCGCCGTCCGGTACGCCAACGCGGCCGGCGCGCTCGTCGCCTCACGGCTCGCGTGCTCGTCCGCGATGCCGACGCGCGACGAGGTCGCGCGGCTTCTCGGGGACGCGTCGTGACGGCCGTCAGCGTCGCGGAACTGGTGCGCGTGCGCACCCGGCACCCGGAGGCCATCGCCGAGGCCGCCGCCCGGCGCACCCGCCGGCCCCTGCTCGGCGCCAACAGCCGCCTGATGATCATCGCCGCGGACCACACGGCGCGCGGCGCGCTCGGCGTCGGCGGCCGCGACCTGGCCATGGCCGACCGCGCCGACCTGCT
>NZ_JBFAPH010000017.1:0-38864 GCF_040675635.1 Streptomyces sp. NPDC049577 | reverse complement strand
GGAACGAAGCCCCTCTTCAGAGCCCGTCGTGCATATGCATAAGATAGCGCTGTGCATATGCACGATCAAGGGCTTTGGTGGACGCGGTGCATATGCAAGCCGTAGGGTGTCGCCATGGTCAGCCGAGCCAAGGACACCCACACCACGAACCGAGTCGTGCGCATCGACGATGAGGACTGGGCTGCCTACGAGCTGGCCTGCAAGGCCAAGGGCCTGACCCGCTCCGCGGACATCCGCATGCACGTCAAGCGCGAGGTGGCTGCCTGGCGCCGGCAGCAGCGCGAAGTGGCCGCCGAGAACTCCGAGTCCTGAGCGGTTCACCACAGAGTCCCCTTCGGCCGGCGCCCGCGCGGCGTTCCCGGCGGGCACCGGTGATCGAGCACGTGCGGATACGGACACGGTGACGGGCAACTCGTCGTCCACCGCAGATCCGGCCCCGTGCCCGTCGTGCGCAGGCACCACGCGAGCCGGTTCGGCTCCCGGAACCCCTGCGCGACCTCCGCGGACATCTCCTCGGCGTCAGCCACGACCGACAGCGCGGCCCGCTGACCGACCAGCTGCTGCAATGTCGGCCAGCCGCACCGGTCGCAGGTCGCGTGCGCCGCGCCGCCCGGGCGCCGCGTCACCTCGACCGCCTGGGCATGGTGCCCTTGGGCAGACCCGGCGGGCGGATCGGCGTCTTCGCCTCGTGCAGCAGGTGGCGCACCAGCGTGTAGGAGCGTCCGGTCTCGATGGCGAGTTGCTGCATCGTGGCCCCGGCGGTGTACCGCGCGGCGAGCTCCGCGGCGAGCCGGGCGCGCTCCTCGCCGCGCAGATGCGCGCTCACCGCAGACCGTCCTCGAGGCTCGCCCGGCCGATCGCGTCCAGCTCCAGCGCCGTCTGCACCCCGGTCTGCGCCGCGGCCAGGTCGTACAGCACGCGGGTCAGGCGGCCGGCGAGGATGGGCAGCGCGTGGGCGTGGATGTCGAATCGGCTCCCGGTCGGCCAGAAGAGGTCTCGCCATTCCTTCCGGGGCGTTCCGGTGAGCTTGAGGACGCCGGCGTCGGTCAGCCGCTCGCGGAGCTGGAGCGCGTCGTCGACCGGCAGGCCGTAGCGCTGCCGGAGGTGGGCGGCGGCCTTCTCCCAGGTCAGCACGACCGGCTCGGCGAGACCGCCCGGCACGGGCAGTTCGTAGCGGCCGTGGGCGCGCAGGGACGGCAGGACGTCGTGGAAGACCCAGCGCTGGAAGCGGTCGACCCGGTCGCGGATCACGGTGTCCTTGATGCTGCTGGCCCGGCGCTGGCCGATCACGCGGTAGAAGCCGGGTTCGGTGAGGTGCCAAATGTGCTGGTCACCGCCAGGGGTCCTCACCAGTGAGGACCCCTTCTCGTCGTCGGGCACGCTGCGGAGCATGTTCCAGGCGTCCTTGTAGGACAGGCCCTTGGCGAGGCCGGCGGCGAGGACGATGAACGAGTTGCCGCGCGGGAGTATCTCGATGTCGAATTCGCCGGTGGTGAAGCGCTCGATATTCATGAACCGTTTCGCCTTTCGCGTGGCGGGATTCGGGGTGCCCGGGGCGAGATTCGAACTCGCACTGGACCGCTTTTAAGGCGGCTGCTTCTACCTGTTGAGCGACCCGGGCTTGGCGCCCGGGGCGGGGGTGCGTGGTCGCCCCGCCCCGGGGCCGCTGTGGGGGTGGTCAGTCGTCGTCGCACACGCCGTCGTGGTCGTGGTCCTTGGGCTTCTTCGTGGGCTTGGACTTCGACGCGGGCTTCGGCTTCGTCCTCGCGGACTTCGGCTTCGTCTTCGACGTGCTGGTGCGGCCGCCACTGCGGTGCGAGGACCCGCCGGTGCGCTGCGGCGCGGCCATCGCGGCGACGGCCTGGCCGGTGCCGCAGCCGTCATCGGACGATTCGCCGCAGGCGGTGAGCGTGCCGGCGAGCAGGAGCGTTGCCGCGGCCGCGGCGAGGGGGCGCTTCATGGAGGCGTCCTTCGTGAGAGGGCAGTCGGATCGGTGAGTGCGGTGAACGGTGGCCGCGAAGGCCTCGACCGCGTCGCCGGCGGCGCTTTCGGCCCAGCCGCAGGCGCATCGGTAGTCGGCGGTCGGCAGGACGAGCCAGGTGCCGGCGCGCGGGTGCCAGCGGCCGAGGTCGACGTGAAGGCCGGGGAGGTCGGCGGGCGGCCATATGCCGCTCATGAGGGCCGCCTCTCGCGGCCCAGGTAGAGCTTGTAGCGGTCGCTCGGACCGGTGGCTCCCCAGACCCCGTAGCGGAATTTCGGCTGCGCGCTGCCTTCTTCCTTCATCGCTGAATTCAGGCACTCCTTGATGACTGGGCAGCCGGAAGAGATGCAAAAGCGCCTGGCGATCTGGATGGCAGTGACGGTTTCGGCTTCGGGAAAGAAGAGTTCGGGGTCTTCGAATTGGCAGGCCGCCCTCTCACGCCACGAAGTGGTCCGGGGAAGTGCCTGGCGAGCGTGGTTGAAGGTGGTCACGACTTCCTCCCTGCCTTCCGCTGGTGGGCCTTGCAGGCCTCGCAGTACGCACGCCCGTCAGCCTCGTAGCGCCCCTGCTTGGCCTGGTCGTGGCCGTGGGCGCAGACAGCCGGGCGCTGGGCGTGGCCGGTGAGATAGCGCAGCTGCTCGCGGGTCCGCAGACGGGCGGACATGTCGTCAACGTGTCCGGGAGCCACGCAGTGCTTGAAGCCACAGTCCGCGCGGACGTAGCCCTCCGGCTCGCGGCCGTGCTGGATCCGGAAGGCGATTGCGGCGGGGCTGTACGAGCGCTCGCGGTAGCGCAGGACGGGGGTGCCGCTGGTGCTCTGCCGCTCGCCGGTCCATTCCAGGTGGCCGCCCTCGACGGGCCGGGTGCGGGCTTCCCACTTCTGTTCGAGGGTCAGTGGTTGCAGGGGGACCGGTGCGATGCCGAGTTCATGGCGGAGCGCGCCGACTCGGTGCCTGTCGCAGCCGAGTTCACGTGCGATGGCGTGGTTGCTGAGGCCTTCACGCAGGAGCTGGACGATCTGCTCCCTCGTGGCATACCTGCTCATCGGGACACCTCCGGCCGGTCGGGCCTCTGGCAGCCGGCCAGGGCATGGGAGTGCGTCTTAGGGGCGTCTGCCAGGGAGTTTTCGGGCATCACGCCACCCCCTTGCCGCGGGCCCGAGCGAGGGAACGCTGAACTGCGCTCTCGCTGAGATTCAGCCGCGCGGCGATCACGTTCGGGGCGGTTTCGCCGGCCGCCAGCAGCCACGCGATCTCGGCTTGCGTTTCGCCCCAGCGACGCCAGTGGGACCCGAGGTCCGGGCGCGCGGCCGGGTCGTCGAGCCGGTCGTCGTCCCAGGCCATCGGCGGCGCCCAGCCCCGGCGCTCGGCCAACGCCCGTGACCGGTTCACGGACCACTGGGATACGCCGTGCTCGAGCGGATCCGCGTCCCACAGCAGGTCGTAGACCTCGACGACCTTGCGGGCGAGGCGCGCGGTCACCGCGGGCTGCTGCGCGAGGTCGCCGACGTACAGCTCGTTCACGCCCAGGTGAGGGGCGAGAGCGCGGTGGGTCCATCCCCGGGCGACGAGGGCCTGGATCCGCCGCCGGGTACCGGTGGCTTCGATCACGGCCCCGTCGGCGAGGATCGCCAGGTGCGGGCGGACCGCGAGGATGCGCTGGGCGGTCTTCCGCTGGACCACCTTGCGCGGTGAGCAGCCCTCGAAGGTGTAAAGCAGGCGGGCGACGGTCGACTGGGCGACGCCGGCAAGTTCGGCGATGCGCCGGATGCCGAGCCCGGACTCGCGCAGCACCTTCAGATGGGCGCGGACGATGCCGGCGTCCACGGTGGGCTGCCACCGGCCGTATGCCTGCTCGCGCCGCCGGGTGCGGTTGTAGTCGCGCCATCCGTCCATGCAGGTCAGACACTTGCAGCCGTGGTACTTGTAGCGACTGATGTGGCCGTGAGGCGGCAGCTTGGTCATCTGGTCACCTCCGCGCCCAGGTCCGGCCACTGCTCGCCGGGGGCGAGCTCACGAATCCGCAGCGCGATCTGGCCGCCCTTGACGAGCGAGCCGATGCGCATGTCGGGGCCCAGGAGGTGGGTGTGGTCGTCGTCCTCCAGCACGCCGGCGTCGACGAGGCCGTCGACGGCGGCCTTGAAGGACGGATACCAGTTGGCGGGGTCGCGCCGACCGCGCGTGGGCGGGTGGAGAACGCCGAGGACGTGCGCGCGCTGGAACAGCGGCCCGGGCTTGGCCGCGGCGAGCGCCAGCATCAGGGTCTGGTGGTCGCCGACGGCTTCCATCGCGGCGTCGCGGAGCGCCTTGGTGATCTCGGCTCTGCGCCGGTAGTGCGCGCGCTCGTTGGCGTTGAGCAGCCGCAGCCCGGCGGGGAGGACGACGAGGAAGACGCGGGGGCGGGGGCCCGCCCCGGCCGGAGCCGGGGCAGGCACTGGGCGGGCGGGGACGGTCACCGGTTCCTCCGCTCGACAAGGCGGCTGATGCCGACGACGAGCAGAGCACCGGGCCACGCGACGATGACCACGGCAGAGGCCAGACAGGCCCGGACCGGGTCGACAACGAACGCGGCATCGAATTCGGCGTTCTCCTGCCGGAGCCGGGGCAGGAGAACAGCGATGATCGCGATACCGGCCATCCAGATGGCCAGGGCGATGACGGCGAGGACGGTCACAGGGCACCGCCCCGGGCCATCAGGTACGCCCGGCCGGCGTCGGTAGCGACCAGGCGCCCCTGCCCGTTGCGGATGGCGTACCGCCAGATCTCCAGGCGAGGCGCCAGCGCCTCGTCTCGCTGTGTGCCGTTGACGAGCGCCCGCAGCAGGGCCTCGACATCCGGCTGGAGCGGCCGCTGCTCGGCGTGCCGCGCGGCCCGCGCCAGCGCCGTCGCGTGCGCCTTCGTGCCTGGGGTGGTTTCCTCGGTGATGTCGTAGGTCATGAGTCGTCCCCCTTGGGCGTGGTCACCTGGCAGACCCAGCAGGTCGCGGAGCCGTCGGCGTGGATCTCATGGAGGGTGTGACGGTCCTCGGCGGCGCAGCGCCGGAGCAGGTGGAGCCCGGCGAGCGAGTCGACGGCGGCCGCGGTGGTCGGAATGCCGCCGCGCGGGGCCCGGTGCCGACCGGGCCGGCGCGTCGCACGCACGGCCCAGACGACGACGTAGACCAGCCCGCCGACGAGGTAGAGCGCGACGGCGCCGCAGGCGGCGAGGCCGATGCACACCAGCGCCAGGATCGTGAAGTTGGTGGGGATCATCGCTGCTCCCCCCGGATGTGGCCGCACTCGGTGCACCGGTGCCCGCCCGGCGCCGGAGCGTGCCGGGTGGTCAGGTGCGCGCAGGCGATGGCCGGACAGGGGAGCCAGCGGGTCCCGGCGGCCACCGGCGTGAAGACGGCGTGCCGGGCCGGTCGGCGCCCGGCGCTGGCAGACCGGAAGGCAGCCAGCAGGATGGCGATCATTGCGCGCTCACCCCCGGCTCCCGCCCGTCCGGCCGCTGGACGACGAGTGTCCCGGCCGCGTCGACGCGCTCCCGCGAGAGCCGGTCGTTCTGGTCGGTGAGGAAGACCAGGCGCTCATCGAGCTCGCGGCACCGCCGGTTCAGCAGCTCCAACTCCCGCCTGACCGACGGCGCAGGACGCGGCTGGCGCGCCTTGACCAGCTCCCCGCGATAGCGGGCGCAGCCGCGCACGGCACGCTCCAGGCGGCGGCCGAGCCGCACGACCTCAGCGGCCTGGTCCTGCTGCGCCGAGCGGAGCAGCCCGTCAAGCCGCCGCGTCCGGCCATCGAGCTGTGTGATCTTCTCCTGGGCCTCGTCCAGTTCACGCCGGAGAATGCGGCGCGCCCCTCGCTCGGCCTTGAGCTCCGCCTCCAGTCGCGCCAGGTTGCGACGCAGGTGCTCCCGCTCGACGACGACCGCGCGGAACCGCTCACGGAGGTCGGCATATGTACTTCGCTTAACGGGCATCACGGACCTCCTGCGCGGGGATGAGCGGCCACTCGGGGCGAACCCTGGCGGCCTCGTGCTCTCTGCCGGGCGTGCGGGCGAGGTAGGCCGCGAGCGATGCGGCCTGCTCGGCCGCCCACTCGATCTGCTGCTGGTGGAGGACGGGCAGGGACGCGGAGCCGATGTCGGCCTGCTCCTGGCCGATGCGCCAGGCGACGCGGCACGCGGCGAGCGCATCCGCGTCCGCCGAATGCGCCCCGTCGAGCGGGACGCGGTAGTGCCGACACAGGTCGACCAACCTGCGCTTTCCGCGCCGGGACCGGTCGATGCGCTTGTCGATCACGAAGGGATCGAGGACGCACAGCCGGTCACCAACCCGGTCGGTCAACGGCGTCATTCCGTACCGGCGTGCTTCGCGGTCCAAGAGAGTCAGGTCGTAGCGGGCGTTCATCGCCACGATCGGCACGCCGTCCAGGACGGCGCCCGACAATGCGCCCAGGACCTCCTCGACGACCTGGCACAGGTCCGTGCCCTCGGCGCGGGACCGCTCGGTGGTGATGCCGTGGATCGCGGCGGCCTCCGCCGGTATCTCCTGCCCGTCGACGTCCGAGAGCCAGGTCGTCGACTCGGTGTCCCGGCCGCCGCCGCACCGCACGACGCACGCGGTGACGATCCGCGCGGTCTCCGGATCGGGTCCTGTGGTCTCCAGGTCGAAGCCGCACATGCGGCCGGTGTGCCAGGTCATGCGCCACCGCCCGTGCGCTCGGCGTAGATCCGGCGGCCGAGGTCGTCGAGGGTCTCCCACTCGCCAGTCTCGTTCTGGACCTTCCGGCCGAGCATCCGCAAATTCGTCAGCTCGTAGCCGATCTGCTGCAACCGGCCGGGTGACGTCTTCGGGTTGAGGATCTCGTCGCGGTAGGACTCCGCCGGGCGGGCCGGGGCCTCGTGGCCGCGCTCGACCGGGTCCGCGTCGGGGTCGCGGTCCTCGGTCGGGACCATGCCGCCGGTCAGCATCAGCGTGCGCAACGCCACAGACTGCGCCTTCGGCGTGGACCGGCTACCGGTGTCGGTGGCCTCACCCATGGTCTGGGTCTCGATGAAGTCACCGGACGGGCCGTAGACCCGGTAAGTGACCGTGGCGGTGCACTCGCGCATCTTGCCGCCGCTGCTGGTGGCGATGTCGCGATACTCCGCGGTCGTCTTCACCGGGAACACGGCCACACCGTGCCTGCGGCAGATCGGGCCGAAGGCGTTGTACACCGCGTCAACGCCGCGGAAGTTGAACTTGCCCGCGCGGCCACCGTCGAATCGCTGGGCCTTGCGGACGACGCGGACATCTCCCATGACGCGCAGCCATGCGGTGATGGCATCAACCTTGTCGGGGTCGCCCGTCAGGTCCGCCTCGGGCACGTCGGGCTCCTCATACGGACCCGGGTCGTAGCTGCTGGTCGGCGGCTCGTCGGCGGCCGGGGCGCGGCCGGCGGCAGCGGCTGCGTTCTCGCGCAGACCCATCTCAGATGCCCCCCTTGAACTGCTTGGCGATGTCGAGACGTTCGGTCGGATTGGGCGTCACGCAGGCCTCGTAGGCATCGGGCCAGCGCTCGGCGAGCAGCTCCAGGTCGACCTTCGGAGCTGCCTTCGTGGGCTCCAGCGAGTAGGCGCGCTCGCCGCCGATCAGCGCGGTCTGGGCCTTGCCGAGAGCGGCGATCAGACGGGCCTTCGCGGAGGCCTTCGCCTTGCGCGCGTCGGCCTCGTCGCGCTGGTGGCGGCTGTAGTCGAGGAGCGCGTCCAAGGCGTCCGGGTGCCGGTCGACGGCGACCATGCCGGAGCGGGTGGGGTGGAGACGGCGAAACAGCTTCGCGAGTGCCTCGCCGTCCCCGGCAGGCTCCGGCGGCACCTGCGCCTGGACGTGCTCGTACCAGAACCGGTCGACCGCCACGGTGATGTCCGCCATCACGTCGCGGTAGTGGTCGGCCCGGATCGTGCCCTGGTGGTACTCGTTGCCGCCGATGAGGACGCCGTAGTGCATGTGCGCGTAGCCGTTGACGATGATCTGCCACAGCACCTGGGCCGTGACGTCATCCGGAGCCCCGGCGTGCCACTGCGCGGACTTGAACGCGGACCGGGTCTTGATCTCCAGCGCGCACGGAGCCTGTTCTTCGGACCCCAGCGGGCACTGAGTGACCCGGCGGTCGAGGGTGGTGATCCAGTGAGGGTGATCGACGTGGGCGACGAGGCCGACGCGGCGGATCACAGAGCGGTTCTGCATGGCCCACCGGCGGGCGACCGGCTCTTCGTTGACGGTGCCCCAGTAGGCGGCCTCGCCGGCGTCATCGACGTTGTGGCCGAGCTTGTCGTAGTAGACCTTGATCGGCGGGGTGTGCTCGACGAGGCCGAGGATGGCGGGGACGTCGCTGGATCCGATGCCGGAACGGCGGGCTTGCAGCCACCGTTCGCGGTCCGTGTCAGCGGGGAGGATGAGCCGGCCGGTGGGGGTGACCCGGCGACCGGCGGCCGGGGCCGAAGCCCCGGCCAGCGCGGCGTTCGTCATGCGGCCTCCTCCTTCAGCGCCGCCACGGCGTCCGCCCAAGCGACGTCCGCCTGGGACGGCCAGACGGCACTGCCGTATGCCGCCTGGTGCCGCGCAGCGATCGCCCGGGCGGCATCCGGGCCGGCGCGGACTTCACCGCGCTCGACCTGACCGAGCACGCGCTCCCAATCGCGCAGCGGCACGATCCGCCCCGAGCCGCAGGCTGAATCCCCAGGCCTGCGCTGTGACATCGCGCTCACTCGGCTTCACCCCGCTCGTAGCCCGAGGCAGCACCCAGCCAGGCGCGGTACTCACGGAAGGAGTCGCCGCGCGGCGTCTCATCGACAAGGGCTGTTGCAGCCGCAACGGCGAGCGTCGAGTGAACCTGAGCGGTGGCCAGGTCCGCCGAGCGGAACGCCAACCGTTCCTCGGCGGACAGATGCGCCTTCCAACCCAGGTCCGCGTCCATCCACGCGCTGGCAGCGGCAAGCAGCCGCTCGGCCTCCCGGTAGTGCTCCGGCCCGGTCATCGGGCACCGCCCTTCGACTCGCTGAGGGTGAAGAAGTCCCGGCCCGGCTCGCAGTGGCGGTTCAGGTAACCCGCCCGCGTCAGAAGGTCGAGATCGCGGCGGGCCGTGGCCCGCTTCGGCGCCGAGTGGCCGTTGCGCTGGTGCGTCGCCAGCACGCGATGAGTAGTCCACGTACCGCCCTGGCGACGGATGGCCTCCAGCAGGTCGACGACCCGGGAGCAGAACGGAGGCACGGCGCTCATGCGGCGTCACCGCTCTCGGTTCGCTGCTCCGGCACTCGCTGCCCGAGCACCGGCCTCGCCGACAGACGCCGGCCTCGGAGGAGCGCGCCCAGTTCCGCGTGCAGCCGCTCGGCGTCGTGCCAGCTGATCCGGAGGTTCAGCTCCTCCATGCACGCCGCGTCCTCGAGGTCCTCGACCGCTGCATCGACCATGGCAGGGTGCGCGTCGCGGTCCGGGGCGCAGACGTCCGCGAGGTGTTCCAGAGCTTCGAAGATGTCGTCCGGCGCACCCTTCTCATGCCACGCCGCGACCAGCGCAGTGAGCGTGGCGTGCCGGGCCAGGTCGGCGTGCAACACCACCTCGCCGTTGGCGCTGGTGAAGCGAAGTCCTGGCTTCGGATGAGGCCTACCAGTCATCGCTGACCCCCCCGAGCGAAAATGGCGATGACGAGGGCGACGAGACCGACGAGGTTGAGCACCTGGAGCCAGATCACTACTCCTCACCCCCGACCTCATGCCGGCTGGGCACGGTCCGGCCGACGGCGGCCCGGATCTCGTCGCGTACACGCTCACCGGTCGGGAGGACTACCGACACCCGCACCACCACGGCACCGGAGCCGTCCGGCAGCGCGGGCGTCGCGGTGTGCAGCGTCCACACCTCGACGTCGTCGTACTGGGGGCTGATGCGGATCTCGCCGCCGCGCTCGATCAGCCAGTCACCGAGCTCCTCGATGTCCGCGACGATCACGTGCACGCCGTACGGACGCGGGACGATCGTCGGAGCCGGCAGGTCGGTGTAGTCCCGCAGAACGTCGACGGCAATCGCGTTGTCGCGTTGGACCATCAAGGCCGACAGGGCCTGGGGTGGGCGATCGATAGGATGTGCGCTCACGGTGGAGCCTCCTTGGGTTCGTTGAGGTGAAGCCGAGGGGTCGTCCCGCTGCTTGGCCGTCGCGGGGCGGCCCCGGTCTTTGGTGGCTAAGCGGCCCTCAGGCGACGCTTCTTGGCCGACTCGAGTGCCATACGCGCGAAGTGAGCCTTCTTGAGGTGGTTGGCGATGCGGGCCCGCTCAGCGGGAGGAAGCACGCCCTCCGGGTCTGCTTCCTTTTCGAATCGGTCCATGGCCGCCTCGCGCGCCTTCGCCGTCCGAGCGGTCGGGTCGGCGGTTTTGGCCCAACTCATGTGAGCCGCGAGCTTCGCGCGCTGGGTGCGCTCTTCGGGGGTCATACACCCTTCCCTTCATTCGCATCCCCGAATGGAGATGACGTGGGCGTAAAAAGTGCCTTTCTGTTGACTTGCACGGCATTGGCGATACGGTCCGCCTGGTCGCGCGTAACGGTCGGCCGCTCCTCCGTGATCAGTCGGTGGATCTTGCTCCAGGAGACTCCTGTAGCCCTGGCCAGGCTGCGGACTGTGTGTACTGCCCCGCCGGACTCGGGATGGGCCATGAGGCGCCTCAGCAGTGGACCGTCGTGCAGGCGGTACCGAACATGGTGCATGTGGGCCTTCCCTCATCCCCGTTCGGGGATGGGGATAGCTAAGCACAGTGCTGACTGTATGTCCACGGGCCGCGCCATTCTGTTGCAGCTGTCCACGCGTGCGGTCCTTTTCGGACTCTTCACGCAGGCTGCATGGCCGTACCCGTTCGCGTATGTGGACAATGGGCTCGCCGCGGGTGGACCCCACGTCGGGTGTAACAGGCGCACCTGATCCCCTCCGCGACGGGACATGGAGACCTCGTAATGGCGACTCGGCAGCCGGAGACCCTTACCGAGCTGGTAAAGGAGCGTGCGGGCGGGGAGGGCAAGCTCACCTTCGTGGCGCTCAGCGAGCGATGCGTGGACCCCGAGAGCGACTACAAGCCAAGTGCCAACCTGCTTTGGAAGATCGCCAGCGGGCAAGATGTGAAGGTGAACCCCGAGCTTGTGCGAGCGATCGCCGCCGGCACCGGTCAGCCGCTCGTCCGGGTACAGGCCGCGGCCGCCTATCAGTACACCGGGTACGTCGTCACCGAGACTGACAACGGTGTCATGGTCCACCGTCCCGAGGTTGGCGAAGGCGATCTCAGCAACTCTCGCCGAGTCCTTGATCGCTGGTCCGGCGAGGAGCACTCTTAGTTTCGTGCGCAACCACTTCCCTGGGTGACCAGGCATATGCGGGCGGCACAAACGTACGACTCGACCGACACCTCTCGCGGTTGTCTACCTGGAGGCCTTCTCGGGCCCTACAGTATGGGGACCTCGCGCGGATCGAACGTACGTGCGGAACAGGCCTGCCTGGATCGGCGTGCGGGACAAGGGGGTCGCATGACCGAAGTGCGTGTCGAGCGGGGGTCTCTCGATCGGGGGGTCGCCATGGTCTACAAGGACTACGGCCGGCATGTGCGCGTGATGTTCGACCCCCGTGAGACGACGGAGAGCGCAGCCCTTCAGCTCCTGTGTCAACTGGTGCCGCGCTTGGCTGGCGCCATGTCGGTCACCCGCCATCTTCATGCCTGACCGAACCGCCACCCACCTCGCGGCCGACCCCTGAGTGTGAACCGGCGAACGTATCTCAATCAAGGGTATTGCGCAGCATAGGGCGCGGACGGATCCAGGGAACTCCTGCTCAAGCACAGCGCTCAGCTCCGTGTAGTGCGGGACTACCTGGACTGATCCGGGCCCGGAAGAGCCCGCGTCGGCGACGACGCATCGGCAGCGGGGCCCGGCACCTCTCGGGAGGTGCCGGGCCCCGCTGCCGTTTTCCGATGTGGGCCACTTCGGTGTCCCCGGGCCCTTTCCGGATGCGGTGATCGCCGTCCGGGGTCACGCTGGGTGTGCAAGGAACTCCGTAGCGTCAGGAGAGCTCATGCGTGCCCTCAGCCATCCGCTGGTCTGGGCGGTCGTGCTGGCGCTGGCGGCACCGGCCTCCGTACGGGCGGAGGACCGCGGCGTCGTCGGCGGCCAGGTCGTCAAGATCGAGGACGTGCCCTGGACGGTGGCCCTGGCGAGCCGTGAACGCTTCGGGAACTCCCGCTCCGGGCAGTTCTGCGGCGGCGCCCTGGTGGCGCGCAGGACGGTCGTCACGGCGGCGCACTGCCTGAGCCGTGAGGTGCTGGGCACCGATGTGGCGGACGCGAAGGACCTGCGGGTGATCGTCGGCCGGGGTGACCTCAGAACCAGCAGCGGTGCCGAGGTGGCGCTGGAGAAGGCCTGGGTCAATCCGGCGTTCGATTCGCAGACCAACTCGGGTGACATCGCCGTGCTCACCCTGGCGCAGCCGGTGCCCGACACCTACCGGATCGCGATGGCGACGCAGGGCGACGCCGTGTACAAGCCGGGAACGGAGGTCAACGTCTACGGCTGGGGCGACACCGTGGGCAACGGCAGCTATGCGGACACCCTGCACGGGGCGCGGGTGAAGGTCCTGGAGGACGAGATGTGCCAGGAGGCCTATCCAGGGGGCCCAGAGGGCGCCTACCGGCCCGCGACGATGCTCTGCGCCGGATTGCCCGCGGGCGGCAAGGACGCCTGTCAGGGGGACAGTGGAGGGCCCCTGGTGGCGGGTGGGCGTCTGGTGGGGCTGGTGTCGTGGGGGAACGGCTGCGCGCTCCCGGGCCGGCCGGGTGTCTACACGCGGATGGCCTCGGTCGCCACCCTGGTGCAGCAGCACCTCGTGGACACGCCCGGGCAGCCGCCTTCGCAGCCCGCGCCGGCACCGACGAAGCCGCCGGCCAGACCGCCCATCAGGCCGCCGTTCCCGCGCCCGCCGCACGTCGTGCTGCCGACGCTGCCCCTGCGGCCGCCCTTCAGGCAACTGGACGGGGGTGGGTGAGGGTACGAGAACGGGCGGCGTCCCCGAAGGGGTGCCGCCCGCGCTGTCCAGGCCTGGAGGGCAGGACCTCGCTCGTCGTCGGATGCGATGTGTCAGCGTTCCAAAAAGGAGGCCTCAGCGGTCCTCGTCCGGCGCCGACGCGGGGACGGCGGTCAGTCGGTCCGTCTCGTCCTGTATCTCCGCGGCGATCTTCTTGAGTTCCGGCTCGAACTTGCGCCCGTGGTGAGCGCAGAAGAGCAGTTCACCGCCGCTCATGAGAACGACGCGCAGGTAAGCCTGAGCGCCGCACCGGTCGCAGCGGTCAGCGGCCGTCAGCGGGCTCGCGGGGGTCAGAACAGTAGTCACGTCGCCTCTTCTCTAGCTCGACGAGCTGTCGTACCAGGGTCAACATCCAACCAGGCCGAAAACGTTCCCGCTCGTGGCTTTTCCTCGAAACTTCCTTCCGAGTGAGCCGGATCTTGACGGTTGGCGGCGAATGAGCCGTATTGCGGTGGGCTTACGGATTCACGTCGCTGGGGGTTGTCATCGGGGGGTGCCGTCCTGCCGGCTGGCTTGCCGGTTGTTCTTCAGGACGTGCCCGGAGCCTAAATGGTTCATGCCTCCAAGGGAACGTGATGTGCACGTCACCCCATCGAGGTATCGAACGCCTGATCGACTCTGGATTAGCATGGTTGTTCCTACGGGTGGCGGCACAAAGGCTCTACCAGGCCTCGGTACCCTCTGAACGGCAACCGAGCCACCCATGTGCCCACACTCGGGCCAGCCAGAAATTCAGCGAGGAGCGAACCGCGTGACCGCCGATACGTCCGTGCCGTCCACTGCGTTGCTGACCGGGGCAGACCGGGACGGATCCAACTACACCGCGCGGCACCTGCTCGTCCTCGAAGGCCTCGAAGCCGTCCGCAAGCGCCCCGGCATGTACATCGGCTCCACGGACAGCCGCGGCCTGATGCACTGCCTCTGGGAGATCATCGACAACGCCGTCGACGAGGCCCTCGGCGGGTACTGCGACCACATCGAGGTGATCCTCCACGACGACGGGTCCGTCGAGGTACGGGACAACGGCCGCGGCATCCCCGTGGACGTGGAGCCCAAGACGGGTCTGTCGGGCGTCGAGGTCGTGATGACCAAGCTGCACGCGGGCGGCAAGTTCGGCGGTGGCTCCTACGCCGCCTCCGGCGGTCTGCACGGCGTCGGCGCCTCCGTGGTCAACGCGCTCTCCTCCCGCCTCGACGTCGAGGTCGACCGCAACAGCCGGACCCACTCGATCAGCTTCCGCCGGGGCGTTCCCGGCATCTTCACCGAGTCCGGCCCCGACGCGCCCTTCGACCCCGCCAACGGGCTGCTCAAGGGCAAGAAGGTGGCCAAGAACCGTACCGGCACCCGCGTCCGCTACTGGGCGGACCGGCAGATCTTCCTCAAGGACGCCAAGCTCTCCCTGGAGACGCTGCACGCCCGCGCCCGGCAGACGGCGTTCCTCGTGCCCGGGCTGACGATCGTCGTCCGGGACGAGCGCGGCCTCGAGGGCGAGGGCGCCACCGAGGAGGTCTTCCGCTTCGACGGCGGCATCAGCGAGTTCTGCGAGTTCCTCGCCCAGGACAAGGCCGTCTGCGACGTCCTTCGGCTGACCGGCAGCGGCACGTTCAAGGAGACGGTGCCGGTCCTGGACGAGCGCGGCCACATGACGCCCACCGAGGTCACCCGCGAGCTCGGCGTGGACATCGCGCTGCGCTGGGGCACCGGCTACGACTCCACGGTCAGGTCGTTCGTCAACATCATCGCCACCCCCAAGGGCGGCACCCACGTCACCGGCTTCGAGCGGGCCATCACCCGGACCGTCAACGAGGCGCTGCGCTCGGCGAAGCTGCTGCGGGTCGCCGAGGACGACGTCGTCAAGGACGACGCCATGGAGGGCCTCACGGCGGTCGTGACGGTCCGGCTGGCCGAGCCGCAGTTCGAGGGCCAGACCAAGGAGGTGCTGGGCACCTCCGCCGCCTCGCGGATCGTCGCCAACGTGGTCGCCAAGGAGCTCAAGGCGTTCCTCGGTTCGACCAAGCGGGACGCCAAGCAGCAGGCGCGTGCCGTGCTGGAGAAGGTCGTCGCCGCGGCCCGGACCCGCATCGCGGCCCGCCAGCACAAGGAGGCGCAGCGCCGGAAGACGGCCCTGGAGTCCTCCTCGCTGCCGGCCAAGCTCGCCGACTGCCGCAGCGACGACGTCGAGCGCAGCGAGCTGTTCATCGTCGAGGGCGACTCCGCGCTCGGTACGGCGAAGCTGGCGCGGAACTCCGAGTTCCAGGCGCTGCTGCCCATTCGCGGCAAGATTCTCAACGTTCAGAAGGCGTCGGTCTCCGACATGCTCAAGAACGCGGAGTGCGGCGCGATCATCCAGGTCATAGGAGCGGGGTCCGGCCGGACCTTCGACATCGACGCGGCGCGCTACGGCAAGGTCATCTTCCTGGCCGACGCCGATGTGGACGGTGCGCACATCCGGACCCTGCTGCTGACGCTCTTCCAGCGCTACATGCGGCCCATGGTCGAGGAGGGCCGGGTCTTCTCGGCCGTGCCCCCGCTGCACCGGGTGGAGCTCATCAGCCCGAAGAAGGGGCAGGACAAGTACATCTACACCTACTCCGACAACGAGCTGCGGCAGACGCTGCTGGAGCTGGAGCGCAAGAACATCCGCTACAAGGACGGCATCCAGCGCTACAAGGGCCTCGGCGAGATGGACGCCGACCAGCTCGCGGAGACCACGATGGACCCGCGTCACCGGACCCTGCGCCGGATCAACATCAGCGACCTGGAGGCGGCGGAGCGCACCTTCGACCTGCTGATGGGCAATGAGGTGGCGCCGCGCAAGGAGTTCATCACCAACTCGGCCGCGATGCTGGACCGCTCGCGCATCGACGTCTGATCGGTTCATGACCGGCTTCCGGCCGGCCTCCGACGGGTTCGCGGGGTTCGCGGGGTCCGCTCTCCACCCACGGGTGGAGAGCGGATCTCCACCCGGAGCCCACCCGTGCTCCGATCCCGGCCGGCCGCCGGATCCGTAGCGTCGGACGTGTCATCGCTCGCGTCGTCCCGCGGGTCACGTCCACGCTCCTGAGGGGTTCCGTCATGTCCGGTCCGGTCGATGTCCTGGTGATCGTCGCCGTCTGTGTGCTCGTGGTGGCGCGCCAGCTGAGGCCGCAGAAGGTCGCCGGCGACGCCCGGAGCTGGTGGGTGCTGCCGGCCGTGCTCGTCTTCATGGCGGTCCGGGAACACTCCCCGGTCGACTCCGCGCACCCGGCGGCCTCCGCCGGGCTGCTGGCCGCCGGAGTGCTGGCCGGGCTGGCGACGGGGGCGGCCTGGGCCTGGACCACCCGAATATGGACCGACGCCTCCGGGACGGTCTGGGCCGCGGGAAGCAGGGCGACGGCTGCGATATGGGCCGGGGGCATGGTGCTGAGGCTCGGCCTGTACGGCGTCGGCGTGCTGGCCGGGGTGCGTCAGGACTCGTCGGCGGCGATGCTGACCGTGGCCGCAGTGCTGCTCGCGCGCACCGGACTGATCGTCCACCGGTCCCGGAACGCGCAGCCGGCGTACGGCGTCCCCGCCGGTGGCTGAGCCCGACGCCGACGTGGAGGGCGGCGGCGTGAACGCTGTCGTGGAGGAAAAGCCCGTGCCCTTGGAGAACTGGACCGCATGGCCCGCCCGTGAGGCGCTCACCCAGGCCGGCGTCCCGCGCCGCCGCCGCGTCATGAGCTGGGTGATCCGGTCCGCCCTCGTGGCGTACTTCCTCTGGAGCGTCGTACGCGACGACGTCATCCACGGCTGGGGCTATGCCGTCCTGGCCGCCGGATTCGCGATCTGCGCCGCCGCGGTGGCCGGTTATCTCCGCACCACGCTCGACCACCGGCTGTGGTTTTCCCTGGGGCTGCTGGGCGTGCTGAGCGCAGTGGGGGCGGGGGCCGAGGCGGCCGGCGCGCACGCCGGGGCCGCGGGGCTGTGGTGCGTCGCCGCCGCGACCGCGGTCGAGCGGTTGCCCATGGTCTACGGCCTGGGTGCCGCGGCGGTCCCCATGGCCGCGTACGCGGTGGTGAGCGCGGACCGGCCGACGCGGGTCGTCGTCTCGGTCGTGCTGGTGGTGATCATCGGGTATTCCCTGCGGCTGGACGACGAGGCCCGGGGGGCCGGGTTCCGGCTGCTGGCCCAGGAGCGGGCGGCGCGGCGGGCGGAGGCGGAATCGGCGGCCCTGGCCGAACGGGCCAGGATCGCCCGGGAGATCCACGACGTGCTGGCGCACAGCCTGTCCGCCCAGCTCGTGCACCTGGAGGCCGCGCGGCTGCTGATCGAGAGCGGGGCCGACCGGCAGCGGATCCAGGAACGGGTGGCGGCGGCCCGGGGCATGGCGCGCGAGGGTCTCGCCGAGACCCGGCAGGCGCTGTCCGCCCTGCGGGGAGAGATGGCGCAGGTGGAGGACTTCCTGCGGGAGGTGGCGGCCTCGGAGGGGGCCGAGCTGCGGGTGACGGGGGAGCCGCGCCGGGTGCCGGCCGAGGCAGGTCTGGCCGTGCGCCGGGTGGCGCAGGAGGCCCTGACCAACGTCCGCAAGCACGCCCCCGGTGCACGGGTGGAGATGGGATTCGCCTATCTGGACGGTGAGGTGGAGCTGTGGGTGCGGGACGGCGGGGCACGGGCGCCGGTGAGCGGACTGGCGGCCTCCGGCGCCGGGTACGGTCTGCTCGGGATGCGGGAGCGCGCCGAACTCCTCGGCGGCACCCTGGAGGCCGGACCGGCCGGAGATGATCGGGAGGGATTTGTGGTGCGTCTGAGGGTGCCCGCGTGACAGGCGGCGCCGGCAGTGCCGAGGAGCTGCCCGCGGGGAGCGGGCCCGACGGCCGGGGGAAGGCCGGCCGCAGGGCCGCGCGCGTGGTGGTGGCGGATGACCAGACGGTGGTGCGCGAGGGCATCGTGATGCTGCTCGGGCTGCTGCCCGGCATCGAGGTCGTGGGGGCGGCCGCCGACGGTCTGGAGGCGGTCCGGCTGGTCGCCGAACACGCCCCGGACGTGGTGCTGATGGACCTGAGGATGCCGCGCTGCGACGGCGCCGAGGCCACGCGGCGCATCCGGTCCGAGTATCCGGGCACCCAGGTCGTGGTGCTCACCACCTATGCCGACGACGACTCCCTCTTCCCGGCGCTGCGGGCCGGGGCGCGCGGTTACCTCACCAAGGACGCCGGCGGGGAGGAGATCCTCCGGGCGGTGGAGCAGGTGATGTCGGGGGAGGCGGGGCTGTCGCCCAGGATCCAACTGCGGCTGCTGGAGCGGCTGGCCGCGCCCGTGGCCGAGCAGTCGGCCGCCGGCCCGGCGGCGCCGCGCGAGCTGCCGGACGGCCTGACGGCCCGTGAGGCGGAGGTGCTGTCCCTGGTCGCCGACGGTCTGTCGAACGGGGAGATCGCCCGCCGGCTGCATGTGAGCACCGCGACGGTGAAGACGCACATCAACAATCTCTTCGCCAAGACCGGGGTCCGCGATCGTGCCCAGGCCGTGCGGTACGCCTACCGGCACGGCATCGCGCAGCCGCCGGACGGCTCCGTCACATGACGTGCTCCCACTCGATGGGGTGAATTCGGCGGAGAGGGAGGACCGCGGGGCGTGGCGGGAGCGTCAGGGGCGGCCGGCGGCCCAGGCGTAGCGGTGTTCGGGGCGGCCGGTCTCGCCGTAGCGGAGGGTGAGTCTGAGTCTGCCGGACTCCTCCAGGCGTTTGAGGTAGCGCTGGGCCGTGGAGCGGCTGAGGCCCGAGCGCTGGGCGACCTCGTGGGCGGACAGGGGGCGGGCCGCGTCCGCGAGCACGCGGCGGATGAGGTCGGCGGTCGGCGCGGACTGGCCCTTGGGCAGGGGAGGGGCGACGGAGGCCGCGCGCAGGGTGCCGAAGATCCGGTCGACCTCGTCCTGTTCGGCTTCCCGGGCGCCCTCCAGGGTGCGGCGCAGCTGCGCGTACGCCTCCAGCTTCACCCGCAGCCCGGGGAAGGCGAACGGTTTGACCAGGTACTGGAGGGCGCCGTAGCGCATCGCCGTGCGCACGGTCGCGATGTCACGCGCGGCGGTGACCATGATGACGTCGGTGTGGTGGCCCAGCTGGCGGATGCGGCGGACCAGGGAGAGACCGCTCTCGTCGGGCAGATAGTGGTCGAGCAGCATCAGGTCCACCGGCTCGCGTTCCAGGAGCGCCAGGGCCTGGGCGGCGGAGTGCGCCGTGGCGCGGACCCGGAAGCCGGAAACCCGGGACACATAGGCGGCGTTGATCTCGGCGACGCGGAAGTCGTCGTCCACCACCAGGACATCGATCATCGGTTCACTCCTTCGAGCAGTCGCAGCGCCTCCGGCAGCTCCACCGTGAACACCGCGCCTCCACCGTCGCGTTCGCCCACCCGGGCCGCGCCGCCGTAGCGTTCCGCCAGCCGCCGGACGAGGGGCAGGCCGAGGCCGCGCGGGCGGTGCCCGGCCGGTTCCTTGGTGGACCAGCCGTCGGCGAACACCAGCTCCCGGGCGTCGGCCGGCACGCCCGGCCCGTTGTCCGAGACCCGCAGGACGACCGTGCTGTCCACGGCCCGCAGTTCCACCTCGACCCACGGCTCGGTGGACGCCGCGCGCCGGCTGTGGGCGCAGGCGGCGTCGAGGGCGTTGTCGACGAGGTTGCCGAGCACGGTCACCAGGTCGCGGGGGTCGACGACGCGATCGGGCAGACAGGTGCGTTCGCTCACCCGCAGGGCCGCCCCCCGTTCCGCGGCCACCGCGCTCTTGCCCACCAGCAGCGCGCTGACGAGCGGTTCGTGCACCCGCTCGGTGACCTGCTCGGCCGTCGCCCGGTGCGCGCCGGTGACCTCCGCGACGAAGTCCACCGCCTCCTCGTACAGGCCCAGTTCGAGCAGGCCGACGATGGTGTGCATGCGGTTGGCGTGCTCGTGGTCCTGGGCGCGCAGTGCCTCCGTGAGCCCCCGGGTGCCGTCCAGTTCCCGCCCGAGCTGCTCCAGCTCGGTGCGGTCGCGCAGGGTCGCCACGGTGCCGCCGTCGGCGGTGTCCATCCGGTTGGCGACCAGCACCCGCCCGCCCCACACGGTGAGCAGGTCCGCGCCGGCCGCCCGGCCGGTGAGCACGTCCGTGAGCCGGCCCGCCGGCAGCAGCGCCTCCAGGGGCCGCCCCACGGCGTCCGGGCCCAGCCCCAGCAGCCGCCGCGCCGCGTCGTTGACCAGGCGTACGTGTCCGCGCCGGTCGAGGGCGACGACGCCCTCGCGGATGCCGTGCAGCATGGCCTCCCGTTCCTCCAACAGTGCCGAGATCTCCGAGAGTTCGATGCCGTGGGTGCGTCTGCGCAGCCGCCAGGAGACGGCGAACGAGGCCAAGGCCCCGGCCGCGAGTGCCGCTCCGGCGTACATCAGGACGTCCGGCAGGGCGTGCAGCAGGACGCCGCGCACGCTGTCGTAGGCGATGCCCACCGAGACCGCGCCGACCACGGCGCCCTCGCCGTCGCGCAGGGGCACCTTGCCGCGTGCGGAGCGGCCGAGGGTGCCGTCCTCGATGCCGGTCCACTCGCGGCCCGCCAGGGCCGGACCCGGGTCCGTGCTGACGTGCCGGCCGATCTGCGCCGGGGTGGTGTGGGAGTAGCGGATTCCCCGTGTGTCGACCACCACGACATAACTGGCGCCCGTGGCGAGGCGGATGCGTTCGGCGGCTGCCTGCACCGGGCCGTCCGGATCCGGGCGTCCGGCCAGCACGTCGTGCGCGATGCCCGGCTGCGCCGCCGTCGCCTGGGCGATCGCCAGCGCCCGGCGCATGGCCTGGTCGTCCAGCTGGTCGCCGAGGGGCGCGAGGAAGAGGCCCGCGGCCAGCGCGGTGACGCCGGTGGTGATCAGCAGCTGGACGGAGAGGACGTGGGCGAAGACCCGGCGGGGCCAACGGGGACGCATGACTGACCCTTTCGTTGCGATACCTCCCCATCCGGCGATCGCTCGTTCCGACGTGTGTGTGAACAGAACGTAGCCGTATCGGACCGGTTGCCCCACCCCTTGTGTCACTTTCGTTGCCGAAACGGGAGACGCGGCGTCCGGAACCCCGTGAGCAGAATGCGCAGAACGAGCTTTGTGCGCTCAACCCGCACAGCGCTCACAAGGCTGCCCCCGCGTCGTGGGTCCCTCCTAGCCTCCAGCACCGATCACCCCGCACCTGCGACGCGGGGCAGGACGGCCCGTGGCGAGAGGCGGACGGATGAACAGCGGCAACCCACCCGGCGGTGCCCCGGCGATCGAGTTGCGCGGAGCCGGCAAGGAGTTCCGTACACCCTCGGGAGCCCGGCACGTGGCCGTGCGCGATCTCGATCTCACCGTCGGCAGGGGCGAGTTCGTGGCGGTCGTCGGCCCGACCGGATGCGGCAAGTCCACGACCCTCACCCTGGTGAGCGGGCTCGAGGAGCCCACCGAGGGCGAGGTGCTCGTCGACGGCCGGCCGGTGACCGGCATCCGGCCGGAGGTCGGCTTCGTCTTCCAGCAGGACGCCGTCTTCCCCTGGCGCACCGTGCTGTCCAACGTCATGGCCGGACCGCGGTTCCGCGGCGTGCCCAAGGCAGAGGCCAGGGAACGGGCCCGCGACTGGCTGGGCCGGGTGGGCCTCGCGGCCTTCGCCGACCGCTACCCGCACCAGCTCTCCGGCGGGCAGCGCAAGCGCGTGGCGCTCGCCCAGACCTTCGTCAACGACCCCGCGATCCTGCTGATGGACGAGCCGTTCTCGGCCCTCGACGTGCAGACCCGGGCCCTGATGTCCGACGAGCTGCTGGAACTGTGGAGCGGGGCACCAACCGGCGGGACCTCCGCGTCCGTCGTGTTCGTCACGCACGACCTGGAGGAGGCCATCGCCCTGGCCGACAAGGTCGTGGTGATGACGGCGGGACCGGCCACCGTCAAGCAGGTCTTCCCGATCGACCTGCCCCGGCCGCGCAAGGTCGAGTCCGTGCGGCTGCGGCCGGAGTTCATCGAGATCTACCGCGAGATCTGGTCCTCCCTCGGCGAGGAAGTCCGCATCACCCGTGAGAGGGGTGCCTCCCGTGTCGCTTGAGTCCGCGGAGTCCGTGGGGGCGCCTTCCGCCCTGCGCAAGGCAGGCATGGGGCGTACGGAGGCTCGCGCCCGTGCCACCCGCAAGCGCAAGCTGCTCGTCCTCGCCGCACGTGTGCTGCTGCTGGCCGCGCTGCTGGGGGCGTGGGAGGCGCTGTCCCGCGCCAAGGTCATCGACCCGTTCAACTTCTCGATGCCGTCGAAGATCTGGGACCAGCTCGCCCAGTGGACGCTGCACGGCACCGCCCAGGGATCCCTGGGCGAGCAGGTCTGGGTCACGCTCTACGAGGCGCTGCTCGGCTGGGTCGCGGGCGTGGCGGGCGGCGTGGTGCTGGGCATCCTGCTGGGCCGGATCCGCTTCCTCGCCGACGTCCTGGGCCCGTACATCAAGGTGCTCAACGCCCTGCCCCGCATCGTCCTCGCGCCGATCTTCCTCCTGATGTTCGGTCTGGGGCCGGCCTCCAAGGTCGCCGCGGCGGTCGTGCTCGTCTTCTTCCCCGTCTTCTTCAACGCCTTCCAGGGCGTGCGCGAGGTCGACCGCAACCTGATCGCCAACGCCCGTGTCCTGGGCGCGAGCAACCGGCAGGTGACCCTGCAGGTGGTCATCCCCGCCGCCACCTCCTGGATCTTCACCAGCCTGCATGTGAGCTTCGGCTTCGCGCTCATCGGCGCCATCGTCGGCGAGTACATCGGCGCGGACAGGGGCATCGGCCTGCTCGTCTCGGTCTCCCAGGGCGCGCTCAACTCGGCCGGCGTCTACGCCGCCATGGTCATCCTCGCCGTCGTCGCCCTGCTCGCGGAGGGCGTCCTGACCTTCCTGGAGCGGCGCCTCTTCCGCTGGAAGCCCGGCGCGCCCGGCTCCGACCACTGACCAGGCGCTTTTCCCCCACCCCACTCGCACACCCCCCGATCTCACACCGTAAGGAACGACGATGCGACCATTCGGCAGACCCCGTACGCTCGCCAAGGCCACCGCCGCCGCCGTCGCCGGGGTGATGTGCCTCGCCCTCGCCGGCTGCGCCGACGAGGTGTCGGCCTCCGGCTCGCGCTCCGGTGGCGAGGCGGCCCTGGAGGGCGAACAGGTCAAGATCATGGTCGGTGGCCTGGACAAGGTCATCTACTTGCCGGTCGTCCTCACGCAGCGACTGGGCTACTTCGACAAGGAGGGCGTCTCGGTCAAGCTGCTCACCGAGCCGGCCGGCGTACAGGCGACCACCGCCCTCGTCTCCGGCGATGTCCAGGGCGTGGTCGGCTTCTACGACCACACGCTCGATCTTCAGGTCAAGGGCAAGCAGGTGGAGTCCGTGGTCCAGCTCGCCCAGACGCCCGGCGAGGTCGAGATCGTCTCCAAGAAGGCGGCCGCCGACGTCGGTTCGCCCAAGGACTTCAAGGGCAAGAAGCTCGGGGTCACCGGACTGGGATCCTCCACCGACTTCCTGACGAAGTACCTCGCGGTGAAGAACGGTGTGAAGACCAGCGACTTCACGCCCGTCGCCGTCGGCGCCGGCCAGACCTTCGTCTCCGCCCTGGAGAACGGCTCCATCGACGGCGGCATGACCACCGACCCCACCGTCGCCCAGATCCTCTCCAAGGACCTCGGCAAGGTGCTCGTCGACATGCGTACCCCGGAGGGGGCGCGGGCCGCGCTCGGGGGGCTCTACCCCGCCTCCAGCCTCTACATGAACACCAGCTGGGTCGAGGGGCACAAGGACACCGTGCAAAAGCTGGCCAACGCCATGGTCAGAACGCTGAAATGGATGTCCGAGCACTCGGCCGAGCAGATCGCCGACGAGATGCCGCCCGACTACGCCAAGGGCGGCAAGGAGCTCTACACGCGCGCGGTCGCGAGCACGCTGCCGATGTTCACCAAGGACGGTGTGATGCCCCCCGACGGCCCGCGGACCGTCCACGACGTCCTCAAGGCCTTCAACCCGGAGCTGAAGAACGCCACGGTGGACCTGGAGAAGACCTACACCACCGAGTTCGTCAGGAAGGCGAACAAGGGCTGACGGACAGGACGTCCATCCGGGCCGGGGTGGCCGGCGCCCTGCCGCAGCTCTCCGGACGCGGCGGCTGCTCGGCACCCTGCCGGACGTCCACCCGCCAGGAGCGGCCGTCCCGGTGCGCGACGGTCACGCTCCACAGCGGCGCCGCCCCCTCGGTCCCGACGACGTCCAGGGCGTCCGCGCCCTCCTCGCCGGTCAGCTCCCGGACCGCCAGCTCGGCCGCCTGGGCGGGCCGCTCCCACGCCGAGCGGCCCCGGCAATTGCCCGTCACCACGCGGCCGTCCCGCGCGGCCTCCACCACGTCCTTCACACCGTGCGCGGTGGCCCGGCCGTAGGCGTAGCCGTACGGCAGCACGAACAGCGTCGGCGCGAACCGGTGGCCGCCGATGTGGGTGACCTCCCACACCTCCATGTCCCCCGAGGCGGCCAGTTCCGCGGCGAGCGGCCGGCCGAGCAGGGCGCAGCAGCGGTCCCGCTTGCCGTTGGTGCACACCAGGGCGAACGGATCGCCTTCGTACGGTTCCCACAGCCCGCCGTGCTCGCCCGCGCCCAGCGCGGCGAAGTCCAGCCCGGTGGCCAGGCCCGCGGGGTCGGTGATCTCGGCCGTACGGATCCAGGAGCGCCCCGGCGCGGTGTGGGCGGCGAAGACGCGGTGCGTCGCCGGCCCGTGGCAGTCGGCGTGCCGGCCCGGGCGGCGGATGAGGGCGATCCGGACGCCGGTGCCCTCGGCGGCCTCCTGCAGCGCCCGGCCGGCGGCGGGGGCGAGGTGGCTGGAGGTGAGCGCGTCGGCTCCCCACGGGCCGGGCTGTTCGATCAGCAGCCAGGTCCGTGCGATGGCGGCGGTGCCGGCCAGCGGTTCGGTCAGATCACGGGAAGCGGTCGCGCACGTGCTCACGTAGGTGAGCCTAACCTGACTCACGGTGATCGTGCACCGGGAGCCCGGGTGACCTCCACGACACGATCCGGGCCACCTCTATCCTGGTACGCCCCCCGACCCGGAGCCCTCCAGCCACCGCTGGAAGGTGCCCCCGACCGCCGCGGCGTACGACGATGGAGGCAGCCCCATGGCGAAGCCCGCCAAGCGACAGATCCCGGTCATCGTGCTGGCGGGCTTCCTCGGTTCGGGGAAGACCACCCTGCTCAACCATCTGCTCGCCAGGAGCGGGGGCAGCCGGATCGGCGCCGTGGTCAACGACTTCGGCAGCATAGAGATCGACGCCATGAGCGTCGCCGGGCA
Organism: Streptomyces sp. NPDC049577; assembly: GCF_040675635.1. Lineage (NCBI taxonomy): Bacteria > Bacillati > Actinomycetota > Actinomycetes > Kitasatosporales > Streptomycetaceae > Streptomyces > Streptomyces sp. NPDC049577. Next base: position 13,529 of record NZ_JBFAPH010000017.1, on the reverse strand, counting down.
GGTCGACTCCATGGTCTCCCTGGGCAACGGCTGTCTGTGCTGTGCCGTCGACACCAGCGAGCTGGACGGCTTCCTGGACCGGCTGGCCCGCCCGGCGGCCCGCATCGACGTCATCGTCGTCGAGGCCAGCGGGCTCGCGGAGCCGCAGGAGCTCATCCGCATGATCCTCGCCAGCGAGAACACGAACATCGTCTACGGCGGGCTCGTCGAGGTGATCGACGCGGCCGAGTTCCCCCGCACCCGCGCCCGCCACCCCGAGCTCGACCGGCACGTGCGCATCGCCGACCTCGTCGTCCTCAACAAGGCCGACCGGGTCGCCGACGAGACCCGCGGGGAACTCATGGCGACCCTCACCGAGCTGGCCCCCGGGACCCCGGTCGTCGCCGCCTCCTACGGCCGCGTCGACCCGGAACTGCTCTTCGACCGCAAGCCGCGCGAGGACCACCTGGAGGCGGTGCGCCAGCTGTCCTTCGAGGACCTCTGCACCGCCGACGACGACCACGCCGACGACGACCACGCCGACGACGACCACGCCGACGACGACCACGACCACGACGGGCGCGCCCACGACGGGCATCTCCACGCCGCCTACGAGAGCGTGGAGTTCGTCTCCGAGGAGCCCCTGCACCCGCGCCGGCTGATGGACTTCCTCGACAACCGGCCGCCGGGGCTCTACCGGATCAAGGGCTTCGTCCATTTCGGCGTCGCCGGGCACCGGCAGAAGTTCACCCTGCACGCCGTCGGCGACTTCCTGCGCTTCTACCGCTCGCCGTGGGCGCGCTCGGAGAAGCGCGTCACCCAGCTCGTCATGATCGGCAGCGGGGTCGACGCCCGGGCCCTGCGGGACGGGCTCGACGCCTGCCGGCAGACCGCACCGCAGGACGCCGACGAACACAGCATGTGGGGCGTCCTGCGGTACGCGCAGGGCTGAGGGGCCGCGGCCTGTACCGCCCGCCTACACCGGTCCGGCGACCGTCGCGATCGGCTTGTCCAGCGGCGTGCCCGAGCCGTCGCGGCGCGGGTCCGGCTCCGGCAGCGCCGCCGGGGTGCCGTTGGGCTGGGCGGCGCGGGCCGGCGTCGGCCCCGCCCAGGCCAGGATCAGGCAGTCCTCGCCCTTGAGGAACCGGTGGCAGCGCACGCCGCCCGTGGCCCGGCCCTTGCGCGGGTACTGGTCGAACGGCGTCGCCTTCGCCGTCGACCCCGCCGAGCCCGGCAGGGCTCCCCGGGCACCGGCCACGGTCACCACGACGGCGTCCGCCGCCGGGTCGACGGCCGTGAAGGAGATCACCTTCGCCCCCGAGGACAGCTTGATGCCGGCCATGCCGCCCGCCGGACGGCCCTGCGGCCGCACCTGCGCCGCCGGATAGCGCAGCAGCTGTGCGTCGTCGGTGAGGAACACCAGGTCCTCCTCACCGGTGCGCAGTTCGACCGCGCCGACGATGCTGTCGCCGTCCTTGAGCGTGATGACCTCCAGCTCGTCCTTGTTCGCCGGGTAGTCCGGGACGACGCGCTTGACCACGCCCTGCTCCGTGCCGATCGCGAGCCCCGGCGAGGACTCGTCCAGCGTGGTCAGGCACACCACCCGCTCGTCGTCGGCAAGCGACAGGAACTCCCGCAGCGGCGCCCCGCCCGCGAGGCTGGGCGCCGACGCCGTCTCCGGCAGCTGCGGAAGGTCGATCACCGGCAGCCGCAGCAGCCGCCCGGTCGAGGTCACCACGCCGACCGCGCCGCGCGCGGTGGCCGGCACGGCCGAGACGATCACATCGTGCTTGACCCGGCGCGCGCCCTCCTCGCCGGTCTCCGCGAGCGGCTCCGCGCTGGCGGTACGGGCCAGCAGCCCGGTGGAGGAGAGCAGCACCCGGCACGGGTCGTCCGCGACCTGCAGCGGCATCGCCGTCACCGGCGCGCCCGCCGACTCCAGCAGCACCGTGCGCCGGTCGGTGCCGAACTTCTTCGCCACCTCGGCCAGTTCCGAGGAGACCAGCTTCCGCAGCTCCGCGTCGGACTCCAGGATCCGGGTCAGCTCCTCGATCTCCCGGGTGAGCCTGTCGCGCTCGGTCTCCAGCTCGACCCGGTCGAACTTCGTCAGCCGGCGCAGGGGAGTGTCGAGGATGTACTGCGTCTGCACCTCGGAGAGCGAGAACCGCTCGACGAGTGACGCCTTGGCCTCCGCGGCGTTCTCACTCGATCGAATGATTCGGATGACCTCGTCGATGTCGACGAGGGCCACCAGCAGGCCCTCGACGAGGTGCAGCCGGTCCCGCCGCTTGGTCCGCCGGAACTCGCTGCGCCGGCGCACCACCTCGAAGCGGTGGTCGACGTAGACCTCCAGCAGCTCCTTCAGGCCCAGCGTCAGCGGCTGGCCGTCCACCAGCGCGACGTTGTTGATGCCGAAGGACTCCTCCATCGGCGTCAGCTTGTAGAGCTGCTCCAGCACGGCCTCGGGGTTGAAGCCGTTCTTCACCTCGATGACCAGCCGCAGGCCGTGGGCCCGGTCGGTGAGGTCCTTCACATCGGCGATGCCCTGCAGCTTCTTCGAGCCGACCAGGTCCTTGATCTTGGAGATCACCTTCTCCGGGCCGACCGTGAAGGGCAGTTCGGTCACGACCAGGCCCTTGCGGCGGGCCGTGACGTTCTCCACGGAGACGGTGGCACGCATCTTGAAGGTGCCGCGCCCGGTCTCGTACGCGTCACGGATGCCGCTCAGGCCCACGATCCGGCCGCCCGTCGGCAGGTCGGGGCCGGGGACGTACTTCATCAGGGTGTCGAGGTCGGCGCCCGGGTGCCGGATCAGGTGCCGGGCGGCGGCGATCACCTCGCCCAGATTGTGCGGCGGCATGTTGGTCGCCATGCCGACCGCGATCCCGGACGCGCCGTTGACCAGCAGGTTCGGGTAGGCGGCGGGCAGCGCCACGGGCTCCTGCTCGCTGCCGTCGTAGTTCGGCGCGAAGTCGACCGTGTCCTCGTCGATCGAGCCCGTCATCAGCGCGGTCGGCGCGGCCATCCGGGCCTCGGTGTACCGCATGGCCGCGGGCGGGTCGTCGTTGCCCAGGGAGCCGAAGTTGCCGTGGCCGTCGACCAGCGGCAGCCGCATCGAGAACGGCTGGGCCATGCGCACCAGGGCGTCGTAGATCGAGGCGTCGCCGTGCGGGTGGAGCTTGCCCATCACCTCGCCGACGACGCGGGCGCACTTCACGTAGCCGCGCTCGGGGCGCAGCCCCATCTCGTTCATCTGGTACAGGATCCGGCGCTGGACGGGCTTGAGGCCGTCCCGGGCGTCGGGCAGGGCGCGCGAGTAGATGACCGAGTAGGCGTACTCGAGGAAGGAGCCCTGCATCTCGTCGACGACGTCGATGTCGAGGATGCGCTCCTCGAACTCTTCCGGCGGCGGGGTCTTCGTGCTGCGGCGGGCCATCGCGGCTGCGGCTCCTTCGATCGATCGCCGAGGCGGTCTCTGCGGCGGGTCTGCGTCGGGTCTGACGCGGACCATTGTGGACCTCCCCACCGACAACGCGGACCGCGACCCGACAGTGACCCCGCCGCGACCCGGTCGCGACCCGTCCGGGCGGATCCTGGCGGTACGGGAACTTCGCGCGAGGTCGGCGCGCTTGCATACAGTGACAGCACTGTTCATCACGCGCCCCGCGGCGCGCCGTCACCCGGCGGCGCGGCGGGGAGTCGCGAGACACACGAGGGATCGAAGGGACGTACATGCCCATGGGTCACACGGCCACGCAACAGGCCGGTTCCGGCGGCCTGACAGCGACGGAGCACCGCCTGGCCAACGGCCTGCGGGTGGTGCTCTCGGAGGATCATCTGACCCCGGTCGCGGCTGTCTGCCTCTGGTACGACGTCGGCTCGCGCCACGAGGTCAAGGGCCGCACGGGCCTCGCCCACCTCTTCGAGCACCTGATGTTCCAGGGCTCGGCCCAGGTCAAGGGCAACGGCCACTTCGAGCTGGTGCAGGGCGCCGGCGGCTCGCTCAACGGCACGACCAGTTTCGAGCGCACCAACTACTTCGAGACCATGCCCGCCCACCAGGTCGAGCTGGCCCTGTGGCTGGAGGCGGACCGCATGGGCTCGCTGCTCGTCGCCCTGGACGAGGAGTCCATGGAGAACCAGCGCGACGTCGTGAAGAACGAGCGCCGCCAGCGCTACGACAACGTGCCCTACGGCACGGCCTTCGAGAAGCTGACCGCGATGTCCTTCCCCGACGGCCACCCCTACCACCACACCCCCATCGGCTCCATGGCCGACCTGGACGCCGCCTCCCTGGAGGACGCGCGCGCCTTCTTCCGCACGTACTACGCCCCGGGCAACGCCGTCCTGGCCGTGGTCGGCGACATCGACCCGGAGCAGACGCTCGCCTGGATCGAGAAGTACTTCGGCTCCATCCCCGCCCACGACGGCAAGCAGCCCCCGCGCGACGGCGCCCTGCCGGACACCATGGGCGGCGAGCTGCGCCAGGTCGTCCGCGAGGAGGTCCCCTCCCGCGCGCTGATGGCCGCCTACCGCCTGCCCCACGACGGCACCCGCGAGTCCGACGCCGCCGACCTGGCGCTGACCATCCTCGGCGGCGGCGAGTCCTCCCGTCTGCACAACCGCCTGGTGCGCCACGACCGGACCGCGGTCGCCGCCGGCTTCGGCCTGCTGCGCCTGGCCGGCGCGCCCTCCCTCGGCTGGCTGGACGTGAAGGCGTCCGGCGGCGCGGAGGTGGCGGACATCGAGGCCGCCGTGGACGAGGAGCTGGCCCGCTTCGCCCTGGAGGGCCCGACCCCGCAGGAGATGGAGCGCGCCCAGGCCCAGCTGGAGCGCGAGTGGCTGGACCGGCTCGCCACCGTCAGTGGCCGGGCCGACGAACTGTGCCGCTTCGCCGTGCTCTTCGGAGACCCGCAGCTGGCCCTCACCGCCGTCCAGCGCGTCCTGGAGGTCACCCCCGAGGAGGTGCAGGCGGTCGCCAAGGCCCGGCTGCACCCCGAGAACCGGGCCGTGCTGGTCTACGAGCCGACCGCCCCCGAGGCCCCCGAGGCCGACGGGCCGGGCACCGGCAGCGCCACCGGCGCCGACGAGAACGCACAGAACGCAACGGAAAGCGAGACGGCCCAGTGAGCGACGCCGTAGCCGCCGGCACCACCGACCCCACGGACACCGGGCTCGCCGGGCCCGGCATGGATTTCCACCCCCAGCCCAAGCCCGGCACGGCCAGCCCCTGGGCCTTCCCCGCCCCCGAGCGCGGCAAGCTGCCCAACGGTCTGACCGTGCTGCGCTGCCACCGCCCGGGCCAGCAGGTCGTCGCCGTCGAGGTCAGCCTCGCCGCCCCCCTGGAGGCCGAGCCGCAGGGCCTCGACGGTGTGGCCACGATCATGGCCCGCGCCTTCTCCGAGGGCACCGACAAGCTCAGCGCCGAGGACTTCACCGCCGAGCTCGAGCGCTGCGGCGCCACCCTCGACGCCCACGCCGACCACCCCGGCGTGCGGCTCTCCCTGGAGGTGCCCGCCTCCCGGCTGACCCGGGCGCTGGGCCTGCTCGCCGACGCCCTGCGCGCCCCCGCCTTCCCCGAGGGCGAGGTCGAACGGCTCGTCCGCAACCGCCTCGACGAGATCCCGCACGAGCTGGCCAACCCGGCCCGCCGCGCGGCCATGGCGCTCTCCGCCGAGCTCTTCCCGGCCGACTCCCGGATGTCCCGCCCCCGCCAGGGCACCCAGGAGACCGTCGAACGCATCGACGCCGCCGCCGTCCGGGCCTTCTACGAGGCGCACGTCCGCCCCGCCACCGCGACCGCGGTGGTCGTCGGCGACTTCACCGGCGTCGACCTCGACCACGCCCTGGCCGAGACCCTCGGCGCCTGGAGCGGCACCGCCGCCGAGCCCCGGCCCGTACCGCCCATCACCGCCGACGACACCGGCCGCGTCGTCATCGTCGACCGCCCCGGCGCCGTCCAGACCCAGCTGCTCCTCGGCCGCATCGGCGCCGACCGGCACGACCGCGTCTGGCCCGCCCAGGTGCTCGGCACCTACTGCCTGGGCGGCACCCTCACCTCCCGACTGGACCGCGTCCTGCGCGAGGAGAAGGGCTACACCTACGGCGTGCGGGCCTTCGGCCAGGTGCTGCGCTCCGGCCCGCCGTCCCCCGCGGGCCCGGGTGAGGGCGCCGCGATGCTGGCCATCAGCGGCTCGGTCGACACCGCCTCCACCGGCCCCGCCCTGAAGGACCTCTGGCAGGTGCTGCACACCCTCGCCGCCGAGGGCCTCACGGAGTCCGAGCGCGACGTCGCCGTGCAGAATCTCGTCGGCGTCGCCCCGCTCAAGTACGAGACGGCGGCGGCCGTCGCGGGCACGCTCGCCGACCAGGTCGAACAGCACCTCCCCGACGACTACCAGGCATGGCTGTACGAGCGGCTCGCCGAGACCGGCACGGTCGAGGCCACCGCGGCCGTCGTCAACGCCTTCCCCGCCGACCGGCTGGTCACCGTTCTCGTCGGTGACGCCGCGCAGATCGAGGAGCCCGTCAAGGCCCTCGGTATCGGCGAGGTGACGGTCATCCCCTCCTGACGGGAGCTCAGCGCCACCGTGGCGTCCGGGAGGCGTGGGGGACCAACGGGTCCCCTGCGCCTCCCTTTTGTCCGTTTGGCGGAGTGGTTGCATGTTGGCGATGTGGCGTACGTCATAAAAGCTCACTTCTGTTTGCCGTTCGAATCTGACGACCATTAGCGTCAGGGCGGCAGTCCGTCAGACAGGAGCCGCAACCGCGGCCCCGGGCAGCCATCGCCGAGTCCCCGTACGGTGCGAGCCGGAGGGGAGCCGGGGAACCACACGTTTCCCTGGGGTGAATCGGGCCCCTCCCCGGAGGGGGCCGTAGGAGACCTTCCTGCTCCGAACCCGTCAGCTAACCCGGTAGGCGAGAAGGAAGGAAAGGAACAGCCGTAGACATGGCGTTCACGCGTCCCACCGGGAAGCACCGTCGTCCGAGCCGTACCGCGCGCACCAGCGCCAACATCGCGGGTATAGCCACCCTCACCGCCGGTGGCGTCGTGGCCGGCTTCGCCGCCCCCGCGCTCGCGGCCAGCGACGACCCGCACCGCACCGAGGACACCGGTCTCACCCAGGCCGTCGTGATGAGCGATGTCGTGGCCGGCAACGTCGACGCCCAGGCGGAGACCCAGCGCAGCGCCGCCGACGAGGCGGACGCCCGGATGCAGGCCGAGGCCACCGCGAAGAAGAAGGCCGCCGAGGCCAAGCAGCGCGCCGACGAGGCCGCCCGCAAGGCCGAGGCCGAGCGCGCCGCCAAGGAGCGCGCCGCCCGTGACGCCGAGCGCAAGCGCCTCAACACCTTCGTGATGCCGATCGACGGCTCCTACGTCTCGACCGCCTACAAGGCGTCCAGCGGCCTGTGGTCCTCCGGCAGTCACACCGGCGTGGACTTCCACGCCGAGTCCGGCACCACGGTGCACGCGGTCGGCGCCGGCACCATCGTCGAGGCCGGCTGGGGCGGCGCCTACGGCAACAACGTCGTCATCCAGATGGCCGACGGCACCTACACCCAGTACGGCCACCTCTCCTCCATCGACGTCTCCGTCGGCGAGCACGTCACCGCCGGCCAGCAGATCGGCCTCTCCGGCGCCACCGGCAACGTCACCGGCCCGCACCTGCACTTCGAGGCCCGCACGGCGCCGACCTACGGCTCCGACATCGACCCGGTCAGCTACCTGCGCGCACACGGCGTCAGCCTCTGACCCACGCCCCAGGGATTCCCGCAAGGCCCCGGCCACCGGCCGGGGCCTTCGCATTTCCCTGAGCGCCCGGCTGGCCAAAAACAGGCAGGAAATCACCGGTGCCATCGGAAACCGGACGCGATTGCCATAGAGTTCGGCGCACGGGCGCCGAAGTGAGTGACGGCGTGAGCGCCGGAGCTGAAGGGGTGGAAGCGGTGGAAACCGTGGAAACGAAGTCCGACGGCCGCCGCATTTCCACGCACGCCGTCTGCACGGCCATCCGCGACGACATCGTCTCCGGGGTGTTCCCGCCCGGCGCCCGGCTCATCGAGGAACTCCTCGCCCGCCGCTACGGCGTCTCCCGCGTACCCGTCCGGGAGGCCCTGCGCACCCTCGCCTCCGAGGGCTTCGTCGTCACCCGCCGGCACGCCGGCGCCTGCGTCGCCGAGCCCACCGAGCAGGAGGCGGCCGACCTACTGGACGTGCGCGCCCTGCTGGAGCCGCTGGGCGCCGCGCGCGCCGCGCAGCGGCGCACCGAGGCGCATCTGAAGGTCCTGCGCGGACTGGTGCGGCTCGGGCAGGACCGGGCGCGCGGCGGCCGTACGGGCGAGCTGCGCCCCCTGGGCGACTGGTTCGACGAGACCCTCGCGCAGGCCTCCGGCAGCCCCAGCCTCGCCGCGCTCCTCACCCAGCTCCGCCGCAAGATCACCTGGGTGTACGGGGGCGAGCAGTCGGCGCGGCCGGTGGCGGACTGGGAGGCCTGCGGCGCCCTCGTGGACGCGGTCGCCCGGCGCGACGCGGAGCGCGCCCGGTTTCTCGCCGCCGCCCGCGCCCACCGGTCGCCCGGTGAATTCCGGCTCCGGCGACCGGAACCGCCCGCGCGCGGGAGCGGGCCGAAACGTTCTGTAAACACGGCGAGCGCACCCTCTTAACAAGGGCGCGCTATGAATTGGGGAAAGGAGCGGCCGGGAATTCGTGGCGGTACCCGGCCGGTGCCGTGCGCGAGCCGCCCGGCCCGCGCACGGCACGCACCCCTCGCATCAGGTGAGGGGGGCCGTCCCGGAGATCAGACCGTCTCCGGAAGCTCCTCGAGCCCCTCGGCGACCAGCTTGGCCAGACGGTCGAGCGCGGCCTCGGCGCCCTCGGCGTCGGACGCCAGGACGATCTCCTCGCCACCCTGGGCACCCAGGCCCAGCACGGCCAGCATGGAGCCGGCGTTGACGGGGTTGCCGCCGGCCTTGGCGATCGTCATGGGGACGCCGGCGGCGGTCGCCGCACGGACGAAGATCGACGCCGGGCGGGCGTGCAGGCCCTCGGCCCAGCCGACGTTTACGCGGCGCTCAGCCATGGTGTTGCCCTTCAAGTCGCGATGGGTTGTCTAGACCATTGTGGCACGCGGTCGGCGGTGCCCGTGCGCGGCGGACGGGCCGCCGACGCCCGGCCGTACGCTGGCCCCATGCAGACGCCGTCCGAGCACGCGTATCCGACCCACTGGGAAGCCGATGTCGTGCTGCGCGACGGAGGCATCGCACAGATCCGTCCGATCACGCCGGACGACGCGCGGCGTCTGGTCGACTTCTATGAACAGGTCTCGGACGAGTCCAAGTTCTACCGATTCTTCGCCCCTTATCCGCGCCTCTCCGACCGGGACGTGCACCGCTTCACCCACCACGACTACGTCGACCGGGTGGGGCTGGCCGCCACGGTCGCCGGCGAGTTCATCGCCACGGTCCGCTACGACCGCATCGACGGCCGCGGCCTGCCCGCCTCCCTCCCGGCCGACGAGGCGGAGGTCGCCTTCCTCGTCCAGGACGCCCACCAGGGCCGGGGCGTCGCCTCCGCCCTCCTGGAGCACATCGCGGCCGTCGCCCGGGAACGCTCGATCCGGCGCTTCGCCGCCGAGGTGCTGCCCGCCAACACCAAAATGATCAAGGTCTTCACGGACGCGGGCTACACCCAGAAGCGCAGCTTCGAGGACGGCGTCGTCCGCCTCGAACTCGACCTCGAACCGACCGACCGGTCCCTCGCCGTCCAGCGGGCCCGCGAACAGCGCGCCGAGGCCCGCTCCGTCCAGCGCCTGCTCGCCCCCGGCTCCGTCGCCGTCGTGGGGGCCGGCCGCGAGCCCGGCGGCATGGGGCGCACGGTGCTCCGCAATCTGCTCGCCGGCGGCTTCACCGGGCGGGTGTACGCCGTGAACAAGGCGTTCCCCGAGGGGCTTTCGCGGCTGGAGCCCGAGGGCGTCCCCGCCCACCGCTCCGTCCTCGGCGTCCCCGAACCCGTCGACCTGGCCGTCGTCGCCGTACCCGCCGAGCACGTGCCGTCCGTGGTCGCCGACTGCGGTGAGCACGGTGTCCAGGGGCTCGTCGTGCTCTCCGCCGGCTACGCCGAGAGCGGGGCCGAGGGCCGCGAGCGCCAGCGCGAGCTGGTCCGGCAGGCCCGCTCGTACGGCATGCGGCTCATCGGGCCCAACGCCTTCGGCATCGTCAACACCGCCCCCGGGGTCCGGCTCAACGCCTCGCTCTCGCCCGAGCTGCCGGCCACCGGGCGGATCGGGCTGTTCAGCCAGTCCGGCGCCATCGGTATCGCCCTGCTCGGCGGGCTCCACCGGCGCGCCGCCGGGCTCGTGGGCGTCTCCACCTTCGTCTCCGCCGGCAACCGCGCCGACGTCTCCGGCAACGACTTCCTCCAGCTCTGGCACGACGACCCGGATACCGACGTCGCCGTGATGTACCTGGAGTCCATCGGCAACCCGCGCAAGTTCACGCGTCTGGCACGGCGCACGGCCGCCCGCAAGCCGGTCGTCGTCGTCAAGGGCGCCCGGCACGGCGCCGCCGCCGCGCCCGCCGGACACGCCGTGCCCACGCCCCGCATCCCCGACGCCACCGTCTCCGACCTGCTGCGGCAGGCCGGCGTCATCCGCGTCGACACGGTCACCGAGCTGGCCGACACCGGGCTGCTGCTCGCCTCCCAGCCGCTGCCCGCCGGGCCCCGCGTGGCCATCCTCGGCAACTCCGAGTCCCTCGCCCTCCTCACCTACGACGCCTGCCTCACCGACCGCCTGCGGCCGCTTCCCCCGCGCGACCTGACCACCGCCGCCACACCGGAGGACTTCCGGGCGGCCCTCGCCGAGGCCCTCGCGGACCCCGCCTGCGACGCGGTCGTCGTCACGGCCATCCCCTGGGTGGGCGACGCCACCGCCGCCGACCTCGCCGGGGCGCTGCGCGCGGCGGCCGGGTCGGCGGCGGAGGCGAACGGGGGCACGGCCAAGCCGGTCGCGGTCGTGCACCTGGAGATCCCCGGCCTCGGCGAGGCGCTGGCCGCGGGCTCCCGGGGCATCCCCGCCTTCCCCGCCGCCGAGCGGGCCGTGCGCGCCCTGGCCGAGGCCGTCCGGTACGCGGAGTGGCGGCGGCAGGCCGCCGAGCCCGGGCGGGTGCCCGAGTACGAGGACATCGACGAGGCCGGGGCCGCGGCCGACATCGACGTCCTGCTGAAGGCCCACGGCGCGGACGGCGCCGGCGTCGCGGGCCGGCCGCGCGCGGTGACGCTGTCCTCCGCCGACACCCAGCGGCTGCTCGCGCGGTACGGCATCGCCGTCCTGCCCGCGCTGCCGGCGCCCGACCCGGACAGCGCCGTGCGCGCCGCGCGCCGGCTCGGCTTCCCCGTCGCCCTCAAGCCCACCGCCTCGCACCTGCGCCACCGCGCCGACCTCGGCGGCGTCCGGCTCGACCTCGGCGGCGAGACGGAACTGCGCCGGGCCTACGCCGAACTGACCGAGCTGCTCGGCAAGCCCTCCGAGACGCGGCTCGTCGTGCAGTCGATGGCGCCGCGCGGCGTCGACACCGTCGTCCGGGCCGCCATCGACCCGGCCGCCGGCGCGGTGCTCTCCTTCGGCCTGGCCGGCGCGCCGTCCCTGCTGCTGGGCGACACCGCGCACCGGCTCGTCCCGGTCACCGACCGCGACGCCGCCGGACTCATCCGCTCGATCAGGACCGCGCCGCTCCTCTTCGGCTGGCGCGGCTCGACGCCCGTGGACACCCCGGCGCTCGAAGAGCTGCTGCTGCGGCTGTCCCGGCTGGTCGACGATCATCCCGAGGTGGTCGGCGCCGACCTCGAACCCGTGATCGTCGCGCCCCACGGCGTCCACGTCCTGGGCGCGTCCCTGCGCCTGGCCCCGCCCCCGCCCAGAACCGACCTGGGCCCCCGCAGCCTGCCGCTGCCGCGGTACTGACCGGGCACGGAGGGGGAACGCCGGGTTCCGGGCAGTGGTCGGGTGCGGGCCGCAGGCCGGGGGGCGTGGGCCCCGTAGGATAGGGGCCATGGCGAAGACCGGTACGACGACCCAGGGGCTGCGCGCGGCCATCGAGCGCAGTGGCTACTACCCGGCCCTCGTGGCCGAGGCGGTGGAGGCCGCCGTGGGCGGTGAGCCGGTCGCCGCGTACCTGGTGCACCAGGAGACGACCTTCGACGCCAACGAGGTGCGCCGCCATGTGACCGTCCTCGTGCTGACGGGCTCCCGCTTCATCGTCAGCCACACCGACGAGCAGGCCGCCGACGACACCTCGCCCTCTCCGTACGCCACGACCTCCACGGAGTCCGTGAAGCTGGAGCGGATCTCCTCCGTCGTGCTCAGCCGCGTCGTCGCCAACCCCGAGTCGTACACGCCGGGCACGCTGCCCCGCGAGGTCGTGCTCAACATCGGCTGGGGCGCCGTCTCCCGCATCGACCTGGAGCCCGCCGCCTGCGGCGACCCGAACTGCGACGCCAACCACGGCTACACCGGCCCGCTCACCGCGGACGACCTGAGCCTGCGGGTCAGCGAGGCCGGGGACGGGCCCGACACGGTCCGCCAGACCCTCGCCTTCGCCCAGGCGCTCTCCGAGGCGACCGCGGTGACCGGCCGCTGATGTCCGGTTCCTCCCTCGGCCGGCCGGCCGCAGGCTCCGCCTGGCACGAGCCGGTCCCGCTCGACCCCCGCACCGCCCCACTGCCCCGCTACGGCACCGGATCACTCGCCGATCTGCTGCCCGCCGTCGCGGCCGGCATGGGCGTACCGGGCCTCACCTCCGGCCTGGAGCTGGCGCCCGCGGACCGGGTCTGCGTCTTCCTGATCGACGGCCTGGGCTGGGAGCTGGTGCGCGCCCACCCGGCCGAGGCGCCGTTCCTGCACTCCCTGCTGCCGAGCTCCATGAACGGCACCGGCACGCCGATGACCGCCGGCTTCCCGTCGACGACCGCGACCTCGCTCGCCTCGGTCGGCACCGGCCTGCCGCCCGGCGCCCACGGGCTGCCCGGCTACATGGTCGTCGACCCGGCGACCGGCGAGCTGATGAACCAGCTGCGCTGGCGCCCGTGGACCGATCCGCACGCCTGGCAGCCGTACCCCACGGTCTTCCAGCTCGCCGATGCGGCCGGCGTCGACACCTGCCAGGTCACCGCGCCCGACTTCGAGCACACCCCGCTCACGAAGATCGCGCTGAGCGGCGGCACGTTCCACGGCCGGCTGTCCGGCGAGGAGCGGATGGACTTCGCCGCCGAGCGCCTCGCCGGCGCCGACCGCTCGCTCGTCTACACGTACTACAGCGAGGTCGACGGCAAGGGCCACCGGTTCGGCGTCGACTCCGAGGAGTGGCGCGGGCAGTTGATGTACGTCGACCTGCTCGCCCAGCGGCTCGCCGAGCAGCTGCCGCCCCGCTCGGTGCTCTACGTCACCGCCGACCACGGCATACGTGGGAGAGCGTGGCCTCGGTGAACGCCGCCGCCCGCTCGGGCGGCACGTGCGGTGACGGCGCCCCCACCTCCTGGAGCCACACCGGCCGCC
>NZ_JBFAPH010000016.1:0-39136 GCF_040675635.1 Streptomyces sp. NPDC049577 | reverse complement strand
CGCGGGGCGGGCGGGCCGGGACGGAGGCGGACATCGCCGTGTGGGCGGTGCCCTTCGGGCTCGTCGGCGGCCGGCTGTATCACGTGATCACCGACTACGAGCTCTACTTCGGCGACGGCCGGAACTGGGTGAACGCCTTCAAGATCTGGGAGGGCGGCCTCGGCATCTGGGGCGCGGTCGCGCTCGGTGCGGTCGGGGCGTGGATCGGGTGCCGGCGGCGGGGGATCCCGCTGCCCGCGTACGCGGACGCCATCGCGCCCGGGATCGCGGTGGCGCAGGCGATCGGGCGCTGGGGCAACTGGTTCAACCAGGAGCTCTACGGCAAGCCCACCGATCTGCCCTGGGCGCTGAAGATCGACTCGGACCCGGCGATCGGGCGCGTGGGCGGTACCTACCACCCGACCTTCCTGTACGAGTCGCTGTGGTGCCTGGGCGTCGCCGCGCTGGTGATCTGGGCGGACCGGCGGTTCAAGCTCGGCCACGGGCGGGCCTTCGCGGTGTACGTCGCCGCCTACACCGTGGGCCGGTTCTGGACCGAGTCCCTGCGGGTGGACACCGCGCACCACGTTCTCGGCATGCGCCTCAACAACTGGACAGCGATCGTCCTCTTCCTCGCGGCCGTCGCGTACATCGTGATCTCGTCCAAGCGGGCCCCCGGCCGGGAGGCCGTCGTCGAGCCGGCGGCGCTGGAGGCGGACGCGGAGGCGGACGCGGACGCGGAGGCAGAGCCGAAGACCCCCGCGAAGGCCGCCGAGCCCGCCGAGGCCGCCGAGGCCGGTAACGGCTCCGCCTCCCCGCAGGACAAGAAGCTCTGAGAGCAGCAAGCGGCGCGGAAAGCGCCACGGCCGGTCCGGCGAGTACGACGCCGGGCCGGCCGTTCGCCGTTTGTGGCGACTTTTGTGTAACGGTCGGCATCGCCCCAGGTCAGAGCGGTAAGTACGGCCTTCCTTGCTAGCGGGCGCGCCCGTTCGTGCGTACCTTCGACTGGTGTGAGGGGTGGGGTACAAGGGCCCGCCCCGGGCGAAGGGAGCACCCCCGGACATGGCTGTCCTCGATACCGCCGCGGTGACGCACGTCGCGCACCGTGACAATCACACGCACCGCGATGTGAACGGTGGCTGGCTGCGTCCCGCCGTGTTCGGGGCGATGGACGGGCTGGTCTCCAACGTCGCGCTGATGACCGGTGTCGCGGGCGGCACCGCGTCCTCGCACGCCATCGTGATCGCCGGTCTGGCCGGGCTCGCGGCGGGCGCCTTCTCCATGGCGGCCGGCGAGTACACCTCCGTCGCCTCGCAGCGCGAGCTGGTGCAGGCCGAGCTGGATGTGGAGCGGCGCGAGCTGCGCAAGCACCCGGCGGACGAGCTGGAGGAGCTCGCGGCGCTGTACGAGTCCCGGGGCGTCGAGCCGAAGCTGGCGCGCGAGGTGGCGAAGCAGCTGTCGCACGACCCCGAGCAGGCGCTGGAGATCCACGCGCGCGAGGAGCTGGGCATCGACCCCTCCGATCTGCCGTCGCCGGCGGTGGCCGCCGCGTCGTCCTTCGGTTCGTTCGCGCTCGGCGCGCTGCTGCCCGTCCTGCCGTATCTGCTCGGGGCGACGGCCCTGTGGCCGGCGGTGGTGCTGGCGCTGCTCGGGCTGTTCGCCTGCGGGGCCGTCGTGGCCCGGGTGACCGCGCGGACCTGGTGGTTCAGCGGGCTGCGGCAGCTGCTGCTGGGCGGTGCGGCCGCCGGTGTGACGTACCTCCTCGGTATTGCGTTCGGGACGGCCGTCGGGTGATGCTTATGCGCACGGGCGTATAACGCCCGTGTGGCTGTGCGGTTTCGAACCCTTTTCGAGGGGGCACAATCCGACAGCGCGACCCGGCCCGGCGATCCCGAGTCCTCCGCGCGAGATGCCATGCGCGTCACAGCAGACGCCGCACACGCTGTCCACATGATGGAATCAGGGTTTCATTTTCTGAGAAGCCCGCCATCATGTAGCTCGTACGACTTCTTTTCTTCGCGGAGGGCCAACGTCGTCCCTCGGCACATGCACACGCCATGACTGCCAGACGACGACGGGAGCGCCGATGCGCCACGCATCCCACCCCGCCCAGCAGGGGATGTACGACCCGCGCAACGAGCACGACGCCTGTGGCGTCGGCTTCGTCGCGACCCTCACCGGCGAGGCGAGCCATGCGCTCGTGGAGCAGGCGCTCACCGTCCTGCGGAATATGGAGCACCGCGGCGCCACCGGCTCGGAGCCGGATTCGGGGGACGGCGCCGGCATCCTGATGCAGATCCCGGACGCCTTCCTGCGCGAGAGCGTGGACTTCGCGCTCCCCGCGGCCGGGGCGTACGCGGTCGGGATCGCCTTCCTGCCCGCCGAGGACCAGGCAGCGACCGATGCCGTCTCGCGCATCGAGACGATCGCGACCGAGGAGGGCCTGACCGTCCTCGGCTGGCGCACCGTCCCCGTCGCCCCCGAGCTGCTCGGCGCCAGCGCCCGCGCCACCATGCCGGACTTCCGCCAGCTGTTCGTCACCGACGGGAAGAACAGCGGACTCGCCCTCGACCGCAAGGCGTTCGTGCTGCGCAAGCGCGCCGAGCGCGAGGCGGACACCTACTTCCCCTCCCTCTCCGCCCGCACCATCGTCTACAAGGGCATGCTCACCACCGGGCAGCTGGAGCCCTTCTTCCCGGACCTCTCCGACCGGCGCTGCGCCACCGCCATCGCGCTCGTCCACTCCCGGTTCTCCACCAACACCTTCCCCAGCTGGCCGCTGGCGCACCCCTACCGCTTCGTCGCCCACAACGGTGAGATCAACACCGTCAAGGGCAACCGCAACTGGATGCGGGCCCGCGAATCCCAGCTGGCCAGCGAGCTGTTCGGGACCCAGGAGAGCCTGGAGCGGACCTTCCCCGTCTGTACGCCGGACGCCTCCGACTCCGCCTCCTTCGACGAGGTCCTGGAGCTGCTCCACCTCGGCGGGCGCTCGCTGCCGCACAGCGTGCTGATGATGATCCCCGAGGCCTGGGAGACCCACGCCTCCATGGACCCGGACCGGCGCGCCTTCTACCAGTACCACTCCACCCTGATGGAGCCCTGGGACGGCCCGGCCTGCGTCACCTTCACCGACGGCACCGTCGTCGGCGCCGTCCTCGACCGCAACGGCCTGCGCCCCGGCCGGTACTGGGTCACCGACGACGGGCTCGTCGTCCTCTCCTCCGAGGTCGGCGTCCTGGACATCGACCCCGCCAAGGTCGTCCGCAAGGGCCGCCTCCAGCCCGGGAAGATGTTCCTCGTCGACACCGGCGCCCACCGCATCATCGAGGACGACGAGATCAAGGCGGCCCTCGCCGCCGAACAGCCCTACAAGGAGTGGCTGGAGACCGGGCTCATCGAGCTCAA
This sequence comes from Streptomyces sp. NPDC049577, assembly GCF_040675635.1. Taxonomy (NCBI): domain Bacteria; kingdom Bacillati; phylum Actinomycetota; class Actinomycetes; order Kitasatosporales; family Streptomycetaceae; genus Streptomyces; species Streptomyces sp. NPDC049577. The sequence continues at coordinate 35,749 of NZ_JBFAPH010000016.1, read as the reverse complement.
GGACCTCCCCGAGCGCGAGCACATCGTGCACACCCACGCCTCGGTCACCCGCCGCCAGCAGACCTTCGGCTACACCGAGGAGGAGCTGCGCGTCATCCTCGCGCCGATGGCGAAGACCGGCGCCGAGCCCATCGGCTCGATGGGCACGGACTCGCCGATCGCCGCGCTCTCCGAGCGGCCGCGGCTGCTCTTCGACTACTTCACCCAGCTGTTCGCCCAGGTCACCAACCCGCCGCTGGACGCCATCCGCGAGGAGCTCGTCACCTCGCTGATCTCCTCCCTCGGCCCGCAGCGCAACCTGCTGGAGCCGACCGCCGCGTCCTGCCGCAGCGTGACCCTGCCCTTCCCGGTCATCGACAACGACGAGCTGGCCAAGCTCATCCACATCAACGCCGACGGGGACCTGCCCGGCCTGAAGGCCGCGACCCTCTCCGGCCTCTACCGCGTGGCCGGCGGCGGCCAGGCGCTCGCCGCCCGGCTGGAGGCGATGTGCGCCGAGGCCGACGCCGCCATCGCCGGCGGCGCCCGCCTGATCGTCCTGTCCGACCGGCACTCCGACGCCGAGCACGCGCCGATCCCCTCGCTGCTGCTCACCTCCGCCATCCACCACCACCTCATCCGCACCAAGCAGCGCACCCAGGTGGGCCTGCTGGTCGAGGCCGGCGACGTCCGCGAGGTGCACCACGTCGCGCTGCTCATCGGTTACGGCGCGGCGGCGGTCAACCCGTACCTGGCCATGGAGTCCGTCGAGGACCTCGTCCGCCAGGGCACGTATTTTCGTGATCTCCCGAACCTCGCCCCCGAGGACGCCATCCGCAACCTCATCAAGGCACTCGGCAAGGGCGTCCTCAAGGTGATGTCCAAGATGGGCATCTCCACCGTCGCCTCCTACCGCGGCGCCCAGGTCTTCGAGGCCGTCGGCCTGGACGAGGAATTCGTCGGCACCTACTTCCACGGCACCGCCACCAAGATCGGCGGCGCGGGCCTGGACGTCGTCGCCCGCGAGGTCGCCGCGCGGCACGCCAAGGCCTACCCGGCCACCGGCGTCCCCACCAGCCACCGCCGCCTGGACATCGGCGGCGAGTACCAGTGGCGCCGCGAGGGCGAGCCACACCTGTTCGACCCCGAGACCGTCTTCCGGCTCCAGCACTCCACGCGCGAGCGCCGCTACGACATCTTCAAGCAGTACACGGCGCGCGTGGACGAGCAGTCCGAGCGGCTGATGACCCTGCGCGGACTGTTCTCCTTCAAGAGCGGCCGCACGCCCGTCCCGCTGGACGAGGTCGAGCCCGTCAGCGAGATCGTCAAGCGCTTCTCCACCGGCGCCATGTCCTACGGCTCCATCTCCCAGGAGGCCCACGAGACCCTCGCCATCGCCATGAACCGGCTGGGCGCCAAGTCCAACACCGGCGAGGGCGGCGAGGACCCCGAGCGCCTCCACGACCCGGCGCGCCGCTCGGCGATCAAGCAGGTCGCCTCCGGCCGCTTCGGCGTCACCAGCGAGTACCTGGTCAACGCGGACGACATCCAGATCAAGATGGCCCAGGGCGCCAAGCCCGGCGAGGGCGGCCAGCTGCCCGGCCACAAGGTCTACCCCTGGGTCGCGAAGACCCGGCACTCGACGCCCGGCGTCGGCCTGATCTCCCCGCCGCCGCACCACGACATCTACTCCATCGAGGATCTCGCCCAGCTGATCCACGACCTGAAGAACGCCAACCCGGCCGCCCGCATCCACGTCAAGCTCGTCTCCGAGGTCGGCGTCGGCACGGTCGCCGCCGGCGTCTCCAAGGCCCACGCCGACGTCGTGCTCATCTCCGGCCACGACGGCGGCACCGGCGCCTCCCCGCTGACCTCCCTCAAGCACGCGGGCGGCCCCTGGGAGCTCGGCCTGGCCGAGACCCAGCAGACCCTGCTGCTCAACGGTCTGCGCGACCGCATCGTCGTGCAGACCGACGGCCAGCTCAAGACCGGCCGCGACGTCGTCATCGCCGCCCTCCTCGGCGCCGAGGAGTTCGGCTTCGCCACGGCACCGCTGGTCGTCTCCGGCTGCGTCATGATGCGCGTCTGCCACCTGGACACCTGCCCGGTCGGCATCGCCACCCAGAACCCCGTCCTGCGCGAGCGGTTCAGCGGCAAGGCGGAGTTCGTCGTCAACTTCTTCGAGTTCATCGCCCAGGAGGTCCGCGAGCTGCTGGCCGAGCTCGGCTTCCGCAGCCTGAAGGAGGCCGTCGGCCAGGCCGGACTCCTCGACACCGGACGGGCCGTCGACCACTGGAAGGCCCAAGGGCTGGACCTCGCCCCGCTGCTGCACGTCCCCGACCTGCCCGCCGGCGCCGTCCGCCACCACGCCGTCGAACAGGACCACGGCCTGGCCAAGGCCCTCGACAACGAGCTGATCAAGCTCGCCGCCGACGCGCTCAACGCCGTCGGCGCCGAGGAGGTCCGGCCCGTCCGCGCCCAGGTGCCCATCCGCAACATCAACCGGACCGTCGGCACCATGCTCGGCCACGAGGTCACCAAGCGGTTCGGCGGCGCCGGGCTGCCCGAGGACACCATCGACATCACCTTCACCGGCTCCGCCGGCCAGTCCTTCGGCGCCTTCCTGCCGCGCGGCATCACCCTGCGCCTGGAGGGCGACGCGAACGACTACGTCGGCAAGGGCCTCTCCGGCGGCCGCATCGTCGTCCGCCCCGACCGGGGCGCCGACCACCTCGCCGAGTTCTCCACCATCGCCGGCAACACCCTCGCCTACGGCGCCACCGGCGGCGAGATGTTCCTGCGCGGCAGCGTCGGCGAACGCTTCTGCGTCCGCAACTCCGGCGCCACCGTCGTCTCCGAGGGCGTGGGCGACCACGGCTGCGAGTACATGACCGGCGGCCGGGCCGTCGTCCTCGGCCGCACCGGCCGCAACTTCGCGGCCGGCATGTCCGGCGGCGTCGCCTACGTCATCGACCTCGACACCGCGAACGTCAACAAGGAGCTGACCGGCGCCGTCGAACCCCTCGACGACGCAGACCGCCGGTGGCTGCACGACGTCGTGCGCCGCCACCACGAGGAGACCGGCTCCACCGTCGCGGCCGGACTCCTCACCGACTGGGACACCGCCGCGGCCCGCTTCCGCAAGGTCGTCCCGGCCACCTACAAGGCAGTGCTCGCCGCCAAGGACGCCGCCGAGCGAGCGGGGCTCTCCGAGAGCGAGACCCACGAGAAGATGATGGAGGCGGCGACTCATGGCTGACCCCAAGGGCTTCCTGACCACCGGCCGCGAGGTCGCACAGACCCGGCCCGTCGCCGAGCGCGTCAAGGACTGGAACGAGGTCTACGTCCCCGGCTCCCTGCTCCCGGTCATCGGCAAGCAGGCCGGGCGCTGCATGGACTGCGGCATCCCCTTCTGCCACAACGGCTGCCCGCTCGGAAACCTCATCCCCGAGTGGAACGACTACGCCTACCGCGACGACTGGCAGGCCGCCAGCGAGCGGCTGCACGCCACCAACAACTTCCCCGAGTTCACCGGCCGGCTCTGCCCCGCCCCCTGCGAGGCGGCCTGCGTCCTCGGCATCAACCAGCAGCCCGTCACCATCAAGAACGTCGAGGTCACCATCATCGACAAGGCCTGGGAGGCCGGTGACGTCACCCCCCAGCCGCCCGAGCGCCTCTCCGGCAAGACCGTCGCCGTCATCGGCTCCGGCCCCGCCGGCCTGGCCGCCGCCCAGCAGCTCACCCGCGCCGGGCACACGGTGGCCGTGTACGAGCGGGCCGACCGCATCGGCGGACTGCTGCGCTACGGCATCCCCGAGTTCAAGATGGAGAAGCGGCACATCAACCGGCGCATCGAGCAGATGCGCGCCGAGGGCACCAAGTTCCGCACCGAGGTGGAGATCGGCCGCGACATCGACGCCGCCACGCTGCGCAAGCGCTACGACGCCGTCGTCATCGCCGCCGGCGCCACCACCTCCCGCGACCTGCCCGTGCCCGGCCGCGATCTGGGGGGCATCCACTTCGCCATGGAGTACCTGCCCCTGGCCAACAAGGTGCAGGAGGGCGACCTCACCGTCTCCCCGATCAGCGCCGAGGGCAAGCACGTCGTCGTCATCGGCGGCGGCGACACCGGCGCCGACTGCGTCGGCACCGCCCACCGGCAGGGCGCGGCCTCCGTCACCCAGCTGGAGATCATGCCCCGGCCGGGCGAGACCCGCGGCGCCGGCCAGCCCTGGCCGACCTTCCCCATGCTCTACAAGGTCACCTCGGCGCACGAGGAGGGCGGCGAGCGGGTCTACTCCGTCTCCACGACGCACTTCGAGGGCGACGAGAACGGCAACGTGCGGTGGCTGCACCTGGTCGAGGTCGAGTTCACCGACGGAAAGCTCCGGCAGAAGCCGGGCACGGAGCGCCGCATCCCGGCGCAGCTCGTCACCCTGGCGATGGGCTTCACGGGTACGGACGTGGAGAACGGCCTGGTCGCGCAGTTCGGCGTCGACCTGGACGCGCGGGGGAACATCGCGCGGGACGCGGAGTACGCGACCAACGTGCCGGGCGTCTTCGTCGCGGGTGACGCGGGCCGGGGACAGTCCCTGATCGTCTGGGCCATCGCGGAGGGCCGGTCCGCGGCACGCGGAGTGGACCGGTACCTCACGGGTACGAGCGCCCTGCCGGCGCCGGTGCGGCCGACGGACCGCGCGCTGACCGTGTGACGGCTCAGTCCGGCGCGCTCGCCGTGACATCCGTGAACACCACCCTCGCGTCCTCCGTGTACACCCCGACGTTCCCCTTCAGATACGGCCGCTCCCGGTCCTCGTACGCCACCAGGCCCTTGCCGTCCACGCTCACCTCCATGCGGGCGCCCCGCTGGGCGATGCGTACGTCGGAGGTGTGCCCGACCGGGAAGGAGCCCGGGCCGGTGGCCAGGAAGCGCTGGCCACCGGGGTAGGCGGGGTCGCGCTTGCCGAGCTCCCAGCCGTTGGGCTTGAGGGTGACGTAGTAGAAGTGCTCGGGGTCGTTGTAGGCCCAGATCAGCCAGGGCACCTCCCACGGGTTGGGCTTGGGGGTGCGCAGCTGGGCGACCGTGCGCATCTTCGCGTGGAAGTCCACGTCCGTGAACTGCGTGGTGGAGACGATCAGTCCGGCGTGGGTCTCCCCGGCCTGCCGGGCCGGCTTGGGGGAGAGGGCCAGCCCGTCGGGCCGGCCGATGTTCTCGCCGTGGCCGTCGAAGACCGAGCGCCACGGGCCGTGGACCGATCCCTCGGCCCACGGCCGGTCCGGCTCGCCGCTGTCCTGCCAGATGCTGCTCACCGCCACGGCGATGGCCGCCGCCAGGGCGGCGGCCAGGAGTACGAGGGCCAGGGGCCGGGGCCGAACTCTCGTCATGCCGTCGAGTATGACCCCGGACCGTCGTGCCGCGTGGCGAGCAGCGGATCCGCCACCCCCGGCGCCTGCGCGTCCGCGCCGAAGTCCTCGGCGAGCTGCGCGACGATGCGTTCGGTGGCGTGGCCGTCGCCGAAGGGATTGCCGGCCGTCGCCATCGCGCGGTAGGTCTCCGCGTCGTCGAGCAGCCGCACCGCCGCGTCCAGGATCGCCTCGGGCTCGGTGCCCACCAGCCGGGCCGCGCCGGCCTCGACGGCCTCCGGCCGTTCGGTGGTGGTGCGCAGGACCAGGGCGGGCTTGCCCAGGCTGGGAGCCTCCTCCTGGATGCCGCCGGAGTCGGTCAGGACGAGGTCGCACGCGGCGAGGGTGGCGGAGAAGTCGAGGTAGCCCAGCGGCTCCACGACGCGGATGTTGGGGTGGCCGGAGAGTTCGGGCAGCAGTGCCTCCCGGACGGCCGGACTCTTGTGCAGCGGCAGCACGATCTCGACGTCGCCGCGGTCGGCCAGCCGCCAGACGGCCCTGCCCATGGCGCGCATCCTGTCGCCCTGGTTCTCGCGCCGGTGCAGGGTGAGCAGGACGCGCCGCAGGCCGCTGCGGAAGACGCTGGTTCCCTTGCCCTCGGCGAGCACCCACAGCAGGTTGTCGACCACGGTGTTGCCCGTGGTGAACACCTGGCTCTCCGGGACGCCCTCGGCCGTCAGATGGCCGGCGGCCCGGGGTGTGGGGGCGAAGTGCCAGCGGGCCATGCGGCCGATGAGACGGCGGTTGAGCTCCTCGGGGAAGGGGTTGTCCAGCACCCCGGTGCGCAGACCCGCCTCGACGTGGGCGACGGGCAGGTGTTCGTAGAAGGCGGCGAGGGCGCCGGTCATGGCGGTGGTGGTGTCGCCCTGCACGATGACCAGATCCGGTCGTACGTCGTGGACGACCTCGCCCAGACCGTCCACCAGACGGGCGGTCAGCTTGGCCAGATCCTGACGGTCGCGCATCACGTCCAGTTCCACGCGCACCTCGACACCCAGCAGTTCCAGCATCTGCTGGAGCATCTCGCGGTGCTGACCGGTGGTGACGACGATGGGTTCGAAGAGGGGCGAGGCGGCCATCGCCCGGGCGACCGGGGCGAGTTTGATGGCCTCGGGACGGGTGCCCAGTACGAGCATGGCGCGTACGGGCGCGTTGATGATGTCCGTGGACATGGGGCTCCCTGGGAGAGGAGTGACAAGAGGTCGGGTCGAGGAGGCGCCGGGGCCCGCCGGGCCGCGCCGTCGGCCTCGCGATGAGGTCCGCGCGGTCAGGTGCGCGCGGTCTTGAGCCAGGTCTGCTTGCCGGTGAGCATCCGCCACAGGCCCCACCAGCCGGCCGCGAACCAGATGTAGCCGTAGATCACGAAGACGTGGGAGAGCAGGATCGCGCGCACCAGCCCGAGGCCCTGCTCGCGGCGGGAGTAGACCCAGCCGTAGGCGTACGCCGCGGTGAAGGAGAGCACGTACGGGCCGATCACCCACATGGGGGAGAACAGCGGGTGCCCTGCCTGCACCGAGCCGACGACGGCGCCGGCGGTGGCGACGATGAAGGACACCGGCAGCAGCGAGGTGAGCAGGATGAGGACCGGGCTGGAGAGGTGGTAGAGCAGGTCCACGGCGGCCCGGCCGGGCACCTCGCGCAGTATCAGCGGCACCAGCCCCGCCGACTGCAGATGGCCCTGGAACCAGCGCGACCGCTGGCGGACCAGGCGCCGTACGTCGAGGACGGCCTGCTGGGAGACGGCGGCGGTGGTGCAGTGCTGGTTGGTCCAGCCGCGTGCGATCAGGCGGACGCCCAGGTCGAGGTCCTCGGTCAGGGAGTCGCTCCAGGGGCCCTTGCCGTCCTCGCTCATAAGGGTGTCGAGTGCGGCCAGCCGCATGAACTGCCCGTTGCCGCCCATGCCGACGCTGCCGATGTAGCGCCGGGCGCTCTGGAAGATGTCGCCGTAGATCACGAACTCCATGTCCTGGAGCCGGGCGAGCAGGCCCTTGTGCCGGTTGTACATCCGCACGCCGATCTGGGTGGCGCCGGTACGCGGGTTGTCGAAGTAGGGGTCGACGGCCTGGACCACGTGCTGGTCGAGCCGGCCGTCGGCGTCCACGACGCAGACGATGACGTCGCGCGGGTCGTGGCCGTCGAGGAGGCCGGACTCCCGCAGGTGGCGGATGCCGGCGTTGAGGGCCGCGCCCTTGCCCTTGCGGGCGTTCGGCAGTTCGCGCCGCAGCAGCCGGACCCGGTCGGAGTCGGCGGCCCGCGCGACGTCGGAGGTGCGGTCGTCGGAGGCGTCGTCGATGACGAGGGCGATGAAATTCCCGGCCGGCAGGCCGGTGATGCGGGCCAGGCTCTCCGCGAGGACCTTTTCCTCGTTCAGACATGCGAGCAGAAAGACGTAGAGGCGTTGGGCGCGCGGGCCGCGGCGGCGCCGGACGCGGACCCTGGAGAGTACGAAGAGGGCGCTGTTGTAGCAGCCGGCCATCACGATGATGGCGATGCTGGAGCCCAGGAGAACTTCCGAGATCATGAGCGGTCACCGTGGTTCCGTACCTGGAACCACGCTTTTGCCGAAAGAAGAACGACAGCGACGGAGCAGTAGAGCAGAAAGCCGGCCCCCGCGGCCTCCTGGAGCCCCTTCGCGAAGGGTATGCCCGGCATGACCTCGGGCGCCGCCGTCAGCCCGGCCAGCGGCAGGACCGTCCCCAGAGCGGGTTTTCCGTACATGGGTTCCCCCCCATTTTCGCCACGCTTGAGGCGTGCGGAGGGAAGGTACCAGACTGAACCAGTAATTCCGTCGGGGATGGCAGGAGTTGTTGATTCGGAACATTTAATTCTTCTGAGAGCCCGGTTAAGTCCGCTGTTCAGCGGCGTGTTGTGACGGATGGGATTTAAGGTCTGCACCAATTTCCGTGTTCACAACTGCCCGCTCCGGACCACTGTTGTCTATTGACATAAATCTCCCCGCACCACAAGAATCGGCCAACTGTCGGGATCGGCAGACTTTCGCCGTGCAAACGGCGAACCAGGGGGGAATCGTGAAGATATTCGACAGGAGAGCCCGTGTACGCCGGGTTCTGTTCGTCCTCGGCGCGCTCGCCGCCGTCCTCGGCGGCTTCGTCTTCTCCATAGGCGCCGACGCCGCGACGACCAAGCCGCGCCCGCCGCACGGCCTGGCCGGCGTCGGGGCCGCCGCGCTCTCGGCCCCGACCACCGGCGACCTCAAGAGCTGGGAGGCCGACCGGCTGCGCAACGACCAGGCACGCCGGGCCGGTTCGCTCGTGATCAAGCCCGCGCCCGTGACCAAGACGACCGTGACCAAGGCAACCGCGACCAAGGCGACCGCGACCAAGTCGGCCGGCACCGTCACCCAGGCCGCCACCCTCGCCGCCCCGGCGGGCACCTCGGCCCTCGTCCTCTACGACACCACCGGGCCCTACGGCTACCTCGGTGAGCTCTACGCCATGGCCGTCGCCAACCTCGCCGGCCACTTCGGCACCGTGACGAGCAAGCCCGTCTCCGCCTACACCGCCGGTCTCGTCGAGCAGTACACCGCCACGATCTACATCGGCTCCACCTACTACGGCGGCTCCCTGCCCGACGCGGTCCCCGCCGCCTTCTACCACGACGCCCTGGCCACCGGCCGGCCCGTCACCTGGATCGGCGACAACATCTGGAACATGGCCAACAGCGTCGGCGTCACCACCTTCGAGCAGAAGTACGGCTGGGACCCCACCAACTCGTACTACGCGCCCGGCGGTACCGTCGGTGACATCACCCAGGTCACGTACAAGAACCAGCAGCTGACCAGGAAGATCCCGGCCGGCTTCGACGGCGGGGTGCTGCACCCGGCCGTCCTCAGCGGCCCCGGCTACCCGCAGGTCACCGAGCTCGCCCAGGCCACCGACGCCAACTCCGGCGCCACCAGCCCCTGGGCCATCCGCTCCGGCAACCTCACCTACGTGGGCGAGATCCCCTTCACCTACGTCTCCGAGTCCGACCGCGTCATCGTCTTCGAGGACCTCCTCTTCGACGGACTCGCCCCCGCCACCGCCGAACGCCACCGCGCCTTCGTCCGGCTGGAGGACATCAGCCCCAAGGCCGACCCGGCCGAGCTGAAGGCCATGGCGGACTACCTCTACGCGCAGAAGATCCCCTACGGGATCAACGTCATCCCCGTCTACACCGACCCCAAGGGCGTCTACAACAACGGCAAGGCCGAGACCGTCACCCTCGCCCAGGCACCCCAGGTCGTCACCCAGATCAAGTACATGCTCGCCCACGGCGCCGTACTGATGGACCACGGCTACACGCACCAGTACAGCAACGTCAACAACCCGTACACCGGGGTCACCGGCGACGACTTCGAGTTCTTCCGCGCCCACGTCGACGCCAACGACAACGTCGTCTACGACGGACCGCCCGCCGAGGACAGCACCGTCTGGGCCCAGGGCCGCGTCACCCAGGCGCTCGCCGGCTTCGCCGCCGCGGGCCTGCCCAAGCCGGCCCTGTGGACCACCCCGCACTACGCGGCCTCCGCCGCCGACTACAAGGTCCTCGGCCAGAACTTCACGGCCCGTCTGGAACGTTCCCTGTACTTCGCGGGAACCCTCAGCGGCCAGCCGGTGAACGCCTCCCGGTACATCGGCCAGTTCTTCCCGTACTGGGTCAAGGACGTCTACGGTACGACCGTGCTGCCCGAGAACATCGGCAACTACGAGCCGCAGCCGTACAACAACCACCCGGCCCGGCTCCCCGCCGACCTGATCGCGTCCGCCAAGGCGAACCTGGCCGTCCGGGACGGCGTCGCCAGCTTCTTCTACCACCCGTACTACCCGGTGGCCCCGCTCCAGCAGACGATCGAGGGCATCAAGGCCCTCGGCTACACCTTCGTCGGTCCCACGGAACTCGGCCAGTGAACGCGACGAGGAGGGCGGCCGCCGCACTGGCGGTGGCGGCCGCCCTCCTCCTCGCAGGCTGCTCCACCGGCGGCGGGCCCGCACCCGGCGAATCCGGCGGATCAGGCGACACCGGCGGCACGCACTCCGCACGCCCCGACGGGAGGAAGGTGAGCACCCTGCGCGGCATCACGCTCCCCGCCTGGAACACCGGCGACTACGACCGCCCCGAGGCCGCCGGCTATCTGCGCCAGATCGCCGCCACCGGCGCCCGCTGGGTGACCTTCACACCCACCTGGTACCAGGACGACATCACCGACACGGCCCCGCACGTCACCGACGAGACCGCGGGCGACGACAGCCTGCGCCACATCACCGCCCTGGCCCACGCGGCCGGCCTCAAGACCATGCTCAAACCCCACGTCGACCTCACCAAGGGCACCGACCGCGCCGAGATCGCACCCCGCGACAAGGACGCCTGGTTCGCCGCGTACGAGCGCTTCATCACCCACTACGCGCAACTCGCCGCCGACACCGGCACCGAACAGCTCGCCGTCGGCACCGAGCTCGCCGGCACCTCGCGGGACGGCGACCGCTGGAGCCACGTCATCGCCGCCGTCCGCGCGCACTACAAGGGCCCCCTCACCTACGCCGCCAACTACGACGAGTACGAGAACATCCCCTTCTGGGACGAACTCGACGTCATCGGCATCGACGCCTACTGGCCCCTGGCCGACAAGCCCACCACCGACACGTCACGGCTGCGTCAGGCGTGGCAGCCCATCACCGACCGGCTCGCCGCCTTCTCCGCCCGCCACCACCGCAAGATCCTCTTCACCGAGGCGGGCTACGTCAGCCAGCGCGGCACCACCACCGCCCCCTACTCCTGGACCGTCAGCAAGCGCAACGGCGACGCCGAACAGGCCGCCGCCTACGAGGCGTTGCTCGCGACGTTCGACGGCAAGCCGTGGTGGGCCGGCGTCTGCTGGTGGATGTGGGACGACTGGCCCGATGCCGGGGAGACGGCCAAGCGGCTCGCCTACACCCCGCACGGCAAACCGGCCGAGGGCGTACTGCGCCGCTGGTGGGAGCGGTAGCCCCTGCTGCCTAGCCGGCCAGCTGCGCCACGGCCGTCCGCAGCGCCTTCCCGGCGCCGCTGGTGACCGGGTCGCCGTGGCCGAAGCAGGCGACCTCGACGTCCAGCGCGGCCTGGCGGCGGAAGGACTCGATCGCCTGTGCGCGGTCGACGTTGAAGACGCCGAGTATCACCCCGTGGGGATCCGCATGGGCGATGGTGTCGCCCGTGAACAGGGCGCCCAGGTGCGGGAGATGGACGGCGATGCTGCCGGCCGTGTGCCCGGGGACGTGCACCACGCGGGCGCCGGGACCCCAGCCGAGGGAGTCGCCGTCGGCCAGGGTGCGGTCGACGCGGCAGGGCGGGCCGGGCGGAACGCCCGGGGCGACGGCGTCGTAGAGGGGCCGCTCCCAGTCGAGCAGCACGGGCGCCGGCTCGGGCCGCTCGCCCCTGATGACGGGCGCCTCCTCGACGGCGGCCAGAACGGTCGCCCCTGTGGCGGCGGCGAGGGCGGCGGCCGAGCCGGTGTGGTCGTTGTGGGAGTGGGTCAGCAGGATCTCGCGCAGATCGGCGGGCCCGGCGCCGAGCCCGGCGAGGGCGTCGAGGATCTCCTGGGCGTACCCGGCCGATCCGGTGTCGACGAGGGCCCACCCGTCGGGAACGCGGATGGCGTAGGCCTGGCCGACGGGGAAGCGCAACATCCAGATACCGGGGATGACTTCGGTGGTTTCCATGGGGCGACGGTAACGACCGTTCCCGTCCCGGCCCCAGGGCATTGAGCCGGAGGCGAACGAGATCCGCGCCGGGCGAAAACGGGCACCTTGCCGGTGGATCCAACGTTCGGGGCGAGCCGCCCGGCCCCACCTCCCGCCGCGGCGGCGGGACACCACAACGGCGAAGGCGGAATGCGCGATCGCCGCGCCGGAGGCGGATCGGCACCGCCGGGCCGGCCGTGGTGGCTGGGCGCCGTTGCGGCGGGGTGGGGGTGCTGGACCGTTGACGGTCGATCGCCGCGCCGGAGGCGGTTTCGCACTGCCGGGCCGGCCGGCGTGGGCGGGGCGCCGTTGCGGCGGGTGGAGGGGCCGGACCGTCATGACCCGCCCCGAGGGGCCTGCTCCAGGGGGAAGACCGCCGTGACCTGCCAGCCGCCCTCCGGGGTCGGGCCGGCCCGCAGGTGGCCGCCCAGGGCCCGGGCGCGTTCGGACAGACCGACGAGACCGAAGCCGCCGCCCCGGGCCTGGTCGGAGAGCGCGGCGGCGTCCCCGCCGTCGTTCGCGACGCGCAGCTCGACCCCCTCCGGTACGCCGCGTACGGCGACCCGTACCGCCGTGGCGTCCGCGGCGTGCTTGCGGACGTTCGTGAGCGCCTCGCGGACGACGCGGTGGATGCCCGCCGCGACCTCGCCCGGCAGCCGGCCCTCCAGACCGCGCTCGATGGAGAGCGCCACCGGCGGGCCGGTACGCGTGAAGGACTCGACGAGCGCCCGCACCTCGGGCAGGCCCGCGACGGGCTCGGTACCCGCCTGGCCCTCGCGCAGGATGCCCACCAGGCGCCGCATCGCGCCCAGCGCCTCTGTCGCGGAGACCTCGATGCGCTCGAACGCCGCCGCGGCGGCCGGCCCGTCGAGGGCGGTGAAGCGGGCGGCCTGGGCCTGGACCGCGATGCCGGTGATGTGGTGCGCGACGAGGTCGTGCAGTTCGCGGGCGAGTTCGTGCCGCTCGGCGGTGCGCACGGCCGCCAGGTCGCGCACGCGCTGGGCGGCCTGGCCGCGCAGCAGCAGGGAGTAGCCGCCCACGACGACGGTCAGCATGCTGAACAGGGCGGTGAACCACTCGGGGTTGAGGTCGCGGACGGGCACGGCGACCGTGACGGCCGCGAGCAGCGGCCCGAGGACGGCCGCGACGCGGCCGGGGGAGCGGCTGACGACGGCCGTGAGCAGGACGAGCAGGGCGATGTCCTCGCCCATGCCCCACACGACGGTGGGGTGCCGGCCGGTCATCAGGACGACGGAGGCGGTGCCGGAGACCACGACGGCGACGCTCGCCCGCACGGGCAGCGGGATCCGGGCGTAGGGCACGGCGCACAGGCAGACGATGACGCCGGAGACCAGGACGACGACGTGCGGCCGGGTGGGCCGGCGGGCGAGGTGCAGGCCCTCGAAGGCGACGAGGAAGAGCAGGAAGAGGCCGAGCGCGGCCTTGGCCGCAGCCGCCCGCCGGGGGTACCGGGTGGCCCACCCGGCCCATCTGCTCATGTGCCGCCCGAGGCCAGTCCGCTCTCCCAGGCCCAGGCGGCGATCTCGACGCGGTTCCGGGCGTCGAGCTTGAGCTGCACGTTGGCCAGGTGGGTCTTGACCGTGGAGAGGGAGACGAACAGTTCGCCCGCGATCTCGGCGTTCGTCGCCCCGCGCGCCAGGCAGCGCACAACGTCGGCCTCGCGGTCGGTCAGGGGTTCGGAGGGCACCTTCGCGGGGCCGGTGCCCCCGGGCCGGGCCATGTCGCGCAGCAGCCGGACGGTGATGGCGGGGGAGATGAGCGAGTCGCCGACGGCAGCGGCGTGCACGGCCTCGACGAGCATGGCGGGGCTGGCGTCCTTGAGCAGGAAGCCGGAGGCGCCGTGGCGCAGGGCGGCCTGCACGTATTCGTCGAGGTCGAAGGTGGTGACGATGACGATGCGGGGCCGCCCGCCGCGCTCGGGGTGGGCGGCGGTGAGGTCGGAGAGCCGGCGGGTGACCTCCAGCCCGTCCAGCTTGGGCATGCGGATGTCGAGGAGCAGCACGTCGGGCCGGTGCTCCTCGACGGCCGCCAGGGCGGCCTCGCCGTCCACGACGTCGGCGACGACCTCGATGTCGGGCTGGCTCTCCAGGATCATCCGGAAGCCGGTGCGGACCATCTCCTGGTCGTCCGCGATGACCACGGTGATCGCCATGCTGTGTCCTCCGGCCTTCCGGGAGGTGCGGGGTGTGCCGGGCGCATCCCCATGTCACCGGGGGTGCCCGGCCGCCGCAACCGCAGCGGGGCCGCGTACGTCAGGATCCGCCGGCCGGGCGCGCGGCGGCGCGGCGGCGGGCGAGGCGGCGCAGGCCGTACGCGCCGCCTCCGAGCGCGAGCAGGGCGGCGCCGCCGGCGACGGCGGGCCGGGTCAGGTCGTGCCGTCCCTTGATCACCTGGCCGGCCTCGACGACGCGCTGCACGGGGTTGCCGGCCGCGTGGTGGGCGTGGCGGCGGTGTCCGCCGGACGCCGTGGCGGCCGCGTGCTCCTGGACGGCGGCGCCGGCGCTCCGGCCGCCGGGAAGGCGGGGGGTGCCGTCGAGGGTGTGGCGCAGGGAGCCGGACGCGAAGTCGTAGTAGTTGGCCAGGCGGCTCCCGTCGAGCTGGGCGCGGAGGGTGGGCCGGCCGGTGTCGCCGCCGATGATCCGCAGGTGCAGCCGCTCGACGTCGGCCGTGGGGCGGGCGGTGTCGAGGGTGTGCCGGTGGGTGCCGTGGGAGGTGACGGTGACGCGGGTGCCGCCACTGCCGGAGTGCAGCCGGGCTCGGCTGCCGTCCGGCAGGAGGACCTGCTGGACGGTGACCGTGCGGGGTCCGGGACGGGTGTCCTTGCCGCCGCGCGGGTCGCGCGCGCCCTCGGCGCCGGGGGCGCCGCCCCTGCCGTCCCCGTCGTCCGCGTCGTTCGCGGGGAGCACCGAGGTCACCGTCGGCGCCGCGGCCGCCGGTGCTGCCGCCGTCGCGGCGATGGCGTCGGCCGTGGGGTAGACCACCGCGCCGGCGGCGGCGGTGAGGACGGCCACGGCGGCGATGCGGGACTTCACGGACACGAGGGGAGCGCCTTTCGACTACGTACGACCACGCACCTCACGTTAGTGACCTTTACGCGGCGCACACCTCGACTGTCCGACCATTTGCTTCTCCGCCGAAAGGATGACGGGGGCCCTGGGGGGTCCTACCGGAGTCGCCCCCGGGGCGCACGCGGACGGGCCACCCGGAGACCCGAGGGGGCTGGGCCATCCGGGCGGCCCGTGTGGCGCGGGTGGGGGAATCCGGGGAGCCCAGGGGGAGGCCCCGGGGACGCCCCGGGGTGCTCACAGGCTCGCGGCGGCGGACCTGATCGCGGAGGCGAAGGTGCTGACCTCGCTGTAGACGCCGGGGTAGCCGGGCCGGGCGCAGCCCTCGCCCCAGCTGACGATGCCGACCTGGATCCAGGCGCCGGAGTCGTCCTTGCGGAACATCGGGCCGCCCGAGTCGCCCTGGCAGGTGTCGACGCCGCCGGTGTCCATGTAGCCGGCGCATATCTCGTCGCCCGGGGTGAGGCTGTCGCCGTAGGCGCCCTGGCAGGTGGCGTCGTCGACGAAGGGCACGGTGGCCTTGAGCAGGGAGCGCTGCTGGCCGCCGCCCTCGCGCGTGGCGCCCCAGCCGGCGATGGTGAAGGTGCCGTTGTTGTAGGCGGTGGTGTCGGCGATCTTGAGGGTGGGCAGGTTGACCGGCTTGGCCAGCTTGATCAGTGCCCAGTCCTTGCCCGCGCCGTTGTAGCCCGGGGCCTGCAGGACGCGGGTGGACTTGACCTTGATCGCCTGGGAGGAGTTGAGGTCGACGACGCCGGCGGTGGCGGTGATCGAGGTGTTGGGGCCGCTGCCGTCCACGCAGTGCGCGGCGGTCAGCACGATCTGCTGGGTGAGCAGGGCGCCGCCGCAGCCCATGGAGAGCCGCACCATCCAGGGGAACTCGCCCTGCTGGGCGCGGGTGCCGCCGACGACACCGGGGCCGGGTTCCTGGGCCTGGGCACCGCCGGGCTGGAGGCTGAACGCGGCGAGCGCGACGGCGCCGACGGCGGTGCATCTCTTGAGCGCCTTGAGGTAGTTGCGCAACGGACTTCCTTCCGTGGAGGGTTGCGCGCACCTGAGAAGTCATGCCCATGACACTGCACAGCCGATGGCAGGGTCGTGCTCATGACAATGCGCGTCTCGCGATTATCGACCCGCGTGACGCATGGGCCCCAGACCGGATTTCGGCCAGTCGGCGCGCCCGCAGCCGCCCTACAGTGGAAGGACACCGGCAGCCGGCCGGGAACGGGGGTGGTCGGGCGTGGGCACGGGTCTCGCCGTCGAACACGGCTTCCCGCACCTGGACACCGTACGGTCGGCGATCACCGCCCTCTACCGGCGGCTCTCCGGCGACGGGGTGCGTGCCTTCGGGGTCAGCGTGCTCCCGGCCGACGTGGCCTTCTCCGACGACGAGGACCCCTACCTCGGCGTGCAGCGGGTCGCCGGCTCGATGGTGCGGCACCTCCGGCTGCCGGACGCCCGGATGATCGTCAGCTTCCGGGAGATGCGCCACGCCGGCAGCGTCGAACTGGCCGCCGGCCCCGAGTACTTCATCGAGCTCAACGAACGCTTCAAGACCCACCGCGCGGACGTCGGCGCCGCCCTGGCGCACGAGGTCGCCCACGTCTATCTGCACCGCCTGGACCTGGCGTTCCCCGGCACCCGCGACAACGAGATCCTGACCGACACCACGACCGCCTACCTGGGCGCGGGCTGGCTGCTGCTCGACGCCTACCGGGAGTCCCAGGTCTCCACGCAGAAGCTCGGCTACCTCACGCCGGAGGAGTTCGGCTACGTCCTCGCCAAACGGGCCGCGGTCTTCGGCGAGGACCCCTCGCCCTGGTTCACCAGCCCCCAGGCGTACGACGCGTATACGCGCGGCCGGGAACGGGCCCGCCTCGACCTGCGCCGCCCCCCGCTGGCGGCGGCGGGACGGCTCGGCCGGCACCGGTACGCGGCGCGCCGGGCCAAGGGGCCCGGCGTCTACGAGGACTACGCCTTCGAGGCGGGCGACCGGGTGCGCTTCCCCTGCCCGACCTGCCACCAGCGCCTCCGCCTGCCGCTGCGCGGACGCGTCCGCGCCCGCTGCGGCCTGTGCGGATCGCTGCTGGAGTGCGACACGTAGCGCCTGCCCGGCGGTGTCGGGCCGGGCCGCAGCACGGCGGAGATCCGCCGGGCAGGTCCTGGGCCGCCGGGCCGGCCGCTAGACGGTGACCTGCTGCCCGTAGCAGAGGCAGAAGGGGTGTCCCGCCGGGTCGGCGAAGACCCTGAAGCCCCTGGTGGCGCCCCCGCTGTCGTGCAGGAAGGTCGCGCCCAGCGCGATGACCTCCTGCTGGGCGCGCTCCACGTCCTCGACCGTGTCGACGTCGAAGTCGAAGTGGAACTGCTGGGGGTGCTCCGACTCCGGCCAGCGCGGCGGGACGTACGGGCCCTGGACCTCCTGGAAGGCGACGCGCTGACCGGTGGCGGGGTCGGTCAGCCAGACCCAGTCGGGCTCCTTCTCGTCGGCGTCGACGCGCCAGCCGAGGATCGCGGCGTAGAAGCGCGCCAGGGCCGGCGCGTCGGGACAGTCGACGACGGTGCACTGCATCTTGGCGATCATGGGCACATGATGCCGCGCCGTGCCCGCCCGCGACTACGGACGCGTGCCCTCCAGCTCGTTGAACCAGCGCGCGATCTGCGGTGCGGCCTCCCGGAAGGTACCGAAGTGGTCGGCCCGGCCGTGGTCCACCACCGGCACCCGCACACCGTGCCGCTCCAGGTCGCGGACGCAGCTGAGCGTGTTGGCGACGGTCACGTCGCGGTCGCCGGCCGAGGCGTGCAGCCGGACCGGCACCTCGGGCTTCCAGTCGCAGGTGGTGTCCTGCGCGCGCATGACGTCCAGCAGGACGCCCGTCGGGTGCTGGAGCCTGGCGTAGAAGGCGTCGGTGAGCAGCTCCTTCGGGGTCGGCGGCAGCGCACGGACGATGTCCTCGTCCTTGTGCCGGGTGTCGAAGAGCCCCTCCACGATGCCCGCGTAGGGCTGCCGGAAGACCTCGGCGGGGTCCTTGTAGATCGGGTGCAGCCGGTTCTGGGACGTGAGGTAGTAGGAGAGGTAGAAGACGGCGCTGACACCGTTGAGCCGGCCGTCGAAGACGGCGGGCATCTCGGCGTGCTCCAGGTCGTACGGGCCGGCGATCGGCGCGGCCGCCCGCAGCCGGAAGTGCCGGTCGGCGCCCGCCTGCAGGGCCTTGGCCAGCGCCATGGACACCTGGCCGCCCTGCGAGAAGCCCGTCGCGTACACGTCGCCGGTCAGCGGCCGGCCCAGCCGCCCGGCGGCGGTGCGCGAGGCGCGCAGCATGTCGACGGAGGCCGTGACGGCGGAGGCGGTGTCCATGTACGGGTGCCGGCCCGGCCCGTCGCCCAGACCGAGGTAGTCGGGCGCGGCGACCGCCCGGCCCGCCGAGGCGTGCAGATAGGGCGACATGCGGCCCGTGGGGTCCTCGATCGCGTGGGAGGGCGCGTAGTCACGGTTCGCCATCGTGCCGTGGGTGTCGGCGACGAGAGCCGGCCGGCGCGGCCCTCCGTCGGGCAGGACGAACAGCCCGGTCGCGACGGTGGGAGCGCCCTGCGGGGTGACGGTCCGGTAGGTGAGCCGGTAGGCGCGGATGCCGTAGCGGACGGACGAGGTGTCGAACGGCGCCTCCGCGGGGCTCAGAAAGGCCTTGACCTGTCCGGCGGTCAGCGTCTCGGGCCCGGACACGGCGAGCAGCGTGCCGCGCCCCTGCGCATGCCCGGCCCGCGCCACCTCGGCGGCGCTCGTGGCCGCGGCGGGCCGCCACCGCACGCCGCGCCCCCGAACCGCCCCGCCCCGTACGCCGGTTACCGATCCATGTGATCATCATGAGAACGACCCTAGGGGGCGGTACCTCCCCCTCCGCCCTCCTCGAGTCGGTGCCCGCCGGGGCCCACCCCTAGGGGGCGTCTCCTCCCACGAGCCGAGCCGCCGTTAGTCCAAGACGCACCCGCCCTTTGTCCATGGTCACCCCGCCCGCCCCGGCCCAGGGTGGCGGCCGTGACCGTAGACCACCCAGGCCCCAGCCGTCGCACCGTCGTCGTCACCACCGCCCTCGCCGGCCTCGGCACCGCGCTGGGCACCGGCCCCGCCGCCGCGGCGGGCGAGGCGGTCCTGCGCTCCGACGTGCTCGACGTCCGGGTCGACACCGCCTTCCCGCGCATCGTCTCCTACACCGACCGCGCCACCGGAGCCGTGCTGCACGGCCAGGAGGACGCCGTCTCCTCCCTGCTCGTCGACGGGGCCGAGCACACCCCCGCGGTCACCGCCGCCGTCCTCGCCGACCGCGCCTCCTACACGCTGGCCCTCGACGGCGGCACCCGACTCGACGTCGAGATCCGCGTCACCGGATGGCGCGTCGACTGGCGGGTCACCCGCATCGCCGACACCCCCGCCCTGCGCGTCGGCACCCTGAGCCTGCCCACCCTGGCCTTCCTGTCCGTCCGCAGCACCCAGCCCGGCGCCGCCCTCCTCGCCGCCCGCATCCAGCTGGACGCCGCCAAGAGCGGGGACACCCTCGTCCGCCCCACCCCCGCCACCCCGCCCGAACCGCGGCCCACCGGCTGCGCCTACGCCGTCGTCAGCACCGACAAGCTCGCCGCCGCCATCGAGACCAATACCGTCCACGACAAGCCCGACGCGAGCAGTTCCTGGGAGAACGGCCGCCTCTACCGGCAGACCCTGGCCCGCCCCGGGCACGTCCAGGCCCAGCTCACCTGCGGCCCGTGGACCCACCGCGCCGCCGGCGCGGCCACCGACGACACCGAGCCCCTCCCGCACACCACCGTCGTCCTCACCCGCGACCGCAACGGCGACGGCACCGTCGACTGGCAGGACGCCGCCATCGCCCTGCGCGACATCATGACGAACCCGCCCGGCGCCGGGGAACAGCACCTGCGCGTCGTCCCGCACATCGCCTTCAACTTCGCCAGCCAGGCCACCAACCCCTTCCTCGCCACGCTCGACAACGTCAAACGCGTCCACCTCGCCACCGACGGACTGCGCCAGTTCACCCTCCTCAAGGGCTACCAGTCCGAGGGCCACGACTCCGCCCACCCCGACTACGGCGGCAATCACAACACCCGCGCCGGCGGCCTGGCCGACCTCAACACCCTGCTGCGCCTGGGCAGCCGCTGGAACAGCGACTTCGCCGTCCACGTCAACACCACCGAGTCCTACCCGGTCGCCCACGCCTTCTCCGAGCGGCTCGTCGACCCGAAGAACCCGCAGTGGGACTGGCTCGACCAGTCCTACCGGATCGACCCCCGCCGGGACCTGCTCTCCGGCGACATCGTCCGCCGCTTCCGGCAGCTCCGCGAGGAGACCCACCCCGCCCTCACCACCCTCTACATCGACGTCTTCCGCGAATCCGGCTGGAACTCCGACCGGCTCCAGCGCGAACTGCGCGCCCAGGGCTGGCACATCACCAGCGAATGGGGACACGGCCTGGAACGCTCCAGCCTCTGGTCCCACTGGGCCACCGAGACCGACTACGGCCCCGACACCTCACGCGGCATCAACTCGCAGCTCATCCGCTTCGTCCGCCACCACCAGAAGGACGTGTTCGCCGACAAGTGGCCCACCCTCCTGGGCACCGCCCGCATGGGCAACTTCGAGGGCTGGACCGGCAAGACCGACTGGACCGCCTTCCACCGGCTGATCTGGACCGCCTCCCTGCCCGCCAAGTACCTCCAGGCGTTCCCCATCAGGACCTGGCGCGAACACGAGATCACCTTCTTCGGCCCCGGCGACACCACGACCCGCGTCACGGACGACTACGGCGTCCGCCGCATCACCACCGACGGCCGGCTCGTCTGCACCGGCGGCACCTACCTGCTGCCCTGGGAACCGCGCCGCGCCACCGACCCGGCCAAGCTCTACCACTACAACCCGGACGGCGGCACCACCACCTGGACCCTGCCCCGCGGCTGGGCCGCACGCCGCACCGTCGTCCTGCACCGCCTCACCGACCAGGGCCGCGACCAGCCGCGCGTGCTGCCCGTCCGCCACGGACGCGTCACCCTCGAAGCCGCCCCCGGGCAGCCCTACGTCCTCACCCGGACCCGCGCACCCCACCGCCCCGACCCGCGCTGGGGCGAGGGCACCCCCCTGCGCGACCCCGGCTTCCACTCCGGAACCCTGGACGCCTGGCACGTCACCGGACCCGCCCGCGCCGCCCGCAGCCCCCTCGGCGACTGGGAGCTGGTCATCGACCCCGGGGGAGCGGCCACCGTCTCCCAGCGGCTCGCCCGGCTGCGGCCCGGCACCTACGCCGCCTCCGTCCAGGTCGAGGTCGGCGAGCACGCGGGGGAGCGGCGCAGGGCCGCCCTCACCGTCCGCACCGCCGACGGCGTCACCGCCACGAACTGGACGGACACCTCCACCGCCGTCAACTTCGTCGCCGCCGACGCCAAGCACGGCACCCGCTTCCAGCGCATGTTCACCTGGTTCACCGTCCCCGCCGGCGGCGGACCGGCGACCCTCGCGCTGACCGCCGGGGCCGGCGACGCCCGCGTCCGCTTCGACGCCGTCCGCGTCGTCCCCGGCCGGCGCGCCACCGCCCCCGGCACCCTGGTCTTCGAGGACTTCGAGCACGTCCCCCAGGGCTGGGGCCCCTTCGTCAAGGGCGACGCCGGCGGCGTCACCGACCCGCGCACCCACATCGCCCAGCGCCACGCGCCCTACACCCAGCGCGGCTGGAACGGCAAGGCGATCGACGACGTCATCGACGGCACCCAGTCCCTGAAGTCCCGCGGCGAGAACCCCGGCCTGGTCTACCGCACCGTCCCCCACACCGTGCGCTTCCAGCCCGGGCACCGCTACCGCGTCACCTTCCGCCACGAGACCGAGCAGGCCGGACAGTACGACTGGGTCACCGCCGCCGACCTGCCCGAACCCCGCGAGATCAGCCGCACCCCCCTGCCCGCCACCACCGCCCCGACCACCCACTCCTACGAGTTCACCGCCCCCGGCACGGGCGAGACATGGGTCGGACTGCGCAAGACCGGCGACAGCGGGACCGCGGAGTTCGTCCTCGATGGCTTCACCGTGACCGACCTGGGGCAATAACCCAGTACGGGGGTCCGTCCCGTTGGCCACCGTCATCGGCCGGTGACCAGCGGGACGCGGCTCTTCCCGCCGGCCCGCCCCACCCTCACCGCAGGCGTACCCCCGGCTCACCCGCACCCTCGAACTCCAGCACCAGCACCTCGTTCCCGCCCTCCACCAGCACCGGCCCCGGCACGTACAGCGCCCGCTGCGGGCCGGCCGCCCAGTACCGGCCCAGACAGAACCCGTTCACCCACACGAACCCCCGCACCCACCCCCGCGGCAGCTCCAGCGAGGCGTCCCCCGGCCGCTCCACCCGGAACACCCCCCGGTACAGCCCCGGCGCCCCCTCCTCCGGCTCCCGCCACGGCACCCGCGCCACCGCGTCCGCCCGCTCCAGCGCCTCCAGCCGCAGCCCCCGCGCCCGGACCCCGTGCACATACTGCCGCTCGTGCAGCAGCCCGCCGGTCAGACCCTTCGGCTCGGCCAGCCGGGGGCCGTAGTTCACCCGGCCGAGCGACTCCACCCACAGCTCCACCGACGCCGGCCCCGCCACCTCCCCGATCTCCCCCGACTCCGCGTCCAGGACGGCCGCCCGCACCCCGTCCACGTACACCACCGCGACGTCCCGCAGCCCCGCCACCCGCAGCGGATACGGCCGCCGCGGCCCGGGCAGCTCGAAGCGGTAGCGGACCACGCCCCGCTCCACCCCCAGCTCCTCGAACGCCGGCGGCACGGCCGTCTCCGTCTCCTCGTCGCCCAGCACGTCCATGACCGCAGCCGGCGGCGCCCACGCCGCCAGCCGGGCCCGGACCGGCGCGCCCAGGACGGGCGGCGCCGGCGGCAGGTCCGGCAGCGGATCGCCCGCCGCGCGGAAGCCGGCCAGCACCTCGCGGAAGGCCCAGAACTTCGCGGTGGGCCGCCCGTACTCGTCGACGGGCGCGTCGTAGTCGTAGGACGTCACCGTCGGCCGCAGCGCACCGCGATGGTCCTCGCCCGCGCGGTTCGCCCCCGCCCGGCCGCCGAAACTCGTCCCGCCGTGCGCCATGTACAGGTTCACCGACGCCCCGCACTCCAGGATCTCCCGAAGCACCCCCGCCGCCTCGCCCGCGTCCCGCACCGCCGGCTCACCGCCCCAGTGCGTGAACCAGCCGCACCAGAACTCCATGCACATCAGCGGCCCCGCCGGCCGGTACCGCCGCAGCGCCGCGAAGGCCTCCCGCGCACCCGACCCGAAGTTCACCGTGGCCAGCACGCCCGGCAGCGTCCCGCCGCTCAGCATGTGCTCCTCCGGCCCGTCCGACGTCACCAGCGGCACCCGCACCCCGCGCCCGCGCAGCCCCTCCGCCAGCCGCCGCAGATACACCCCGTCGCCGCCGTACGACCCGTACTCGTTCTCCACCTGCACCAGCACCACCGGACCGCCCCGGTCCACCTGCCGCTCCACCACCTCCGGCAGCAGCCGGTCGAACCAGCGCCCCACCGCCGCCAGGAACTCCCCGTCCCGGGTCCGCACGCGCGCCCCGAGCCGCCCGGTCAGCCAGCACGGCAGCCCACCGTTCTCCCACTCCGCACAGATGTACGGGCCCGGGCGCACGATCGCGTACAGCCCCGCCGCCCGCGCCGCGTCCAGGAACCGGCCCACCGCCCCCACGTCCGCGAACCGGCCCTCTAGCGGCTCGTGCACGTTCCACGGCACATACGTCTCGACACAGTTGAGGCCCATCGCCCGCAGCATCCCCAGCCGGTGCGCCCACAGCCCCTCGTGCACCCGGAAGTAGTGCAGCGCGCCCGACAGCAGCCGCACCGGCCGCCCGCCGAGCTCGAAACCCCCGTCACCCGCCGTGAACTCCGGCACCGCACCCGCCCCGCTTCCGCGTCCCGGCCGGCCCGACGCGGCCCGCCCCGCCCATCCTCGCCCTCTGGCGGGGGAGGAGGACATGGACAAAGATCGGCGCTGATTGGACGCCCGGACCGGACGCACCGCGGGAGGCGAGGACGCGTGTACCACACCTGGATGCGGTACTTCACCCCCGGACCGGCCCACCACCGCCTCGGCCTGGTCTGCCTCGGCGTCGGCCTCCAGCACGGCGCCCTGCCCCCCGTCGGCCCCCGCACCCTCGACCACCACGTCGCCGTCGTCATCAGCGCCGGAACCGGCTGGTACCGCACCCCCGACGGCCACACCCGCACCGTCACCGCCCCCGCCCTCATCCAGCTCGCCCCCGGCGTCCCCCACCACTACGGCGCCGCCCCCGGCGCCGGCTGGGACGAGGCCTTCGTCGACTTCACCGGCCCCGCCGTCGACGCCTACACCGAGCTCGGGTGCATCGACCCCACCCGCCCCGTCGTCCCCCTCACCGACACCACCGGCCCCCGCGCCGCCGTCGGCCGCATCGCCCGCGCCGCCCGCCGCGGCAACCCCCTGCTGGAGATCGAGACCTCCGCCGCCGTCCACGAACTCCTCGTCGCCCTCCGCCGCGCCCGCGCCGGCACCGACCCGCACGGCGACCCCCTGCTGCGCGCCCTCGCCCGCGACGCCTTCCTGCCGCTCTCCGTCGCCCAGCACGCCGCCCGCCACGGCATGACCACCACCGAACTGCGCACCGCCGTCCGCCGCGGCGCCGGATGCAGCCCCAAGGACTACCTGCTCGGCATCCGCCTCACCCGGGCCAAGGAACTCCTCGCGGCCACCGAACTGCCCGTCGCCGCCGTCGCCCGCCGCGTCGGCTACGACGACCCCGCCTACTTCAGCCGCCTCTTCACCCGCCGCGTCGGCACCGCCCCCGTCCGCTTCCGCGAACGCGAGGGCCGCGCCGTCCCCGGCGGCTGGAGCGACCGCGTCCCCGACCCGGACCACCCCCCGGTGATCGCATCCCACGCGTCCGCACAGGTCCCCGGCACCGCATAGGCTCAGTACCCATGAGCACCAGCGCCCACAACAGCAACACCACCGACGAGGCCGTACGCGCCGAACTGAACCGGCTGCGCGACAGCATCGACAACATCGACGCGGCGGTGATCCACATGCTCGCCGAGCGGTTCAAGTGCACCCAGCAGGTCGGCCACCTCAAGGCCGCCCACAAGATGCCGCCGGCCGACCCGGCCCGCGAGGCCCGCCAGATCGCCCGCCTCCGCAGCCTCGCCGAGAGCGCGAAACTGGACCCCGCCTTCGCCGAGAAGTTCCTGAACTTCATCATCGCCGAGGTCATCCGCCACCACGAGACCATCGCCCGCGCGTAGGGCCGCTCCGGCGGATCACGGCGACCGCGCCGGTCGCGGTGCTCGCCGGCACCGCCGGACCCTCGCCGCCGTGGCTCGTCGCCGTGCGGCGGGACGGTTCTCCTCCCGCCGCGACGGCGAGCGACCACGACGCGCCGGCCCGGCGGTGCCGGCACCGGGCCGCAGCCCCGGCGAAGACCCGCCGGCCCGCCCCGGCAGTTCGCGGAGGGCGGAGCCCGGGCCCCACCGGAACGGGGCGGCATTGGGGAGGATGCCCCCATGCCCGCACTGACACGCGACGAAGCGCAGACCCGAGCCGCCCTCCTCGACGTCCACCGCTACGACATCGAGCTGGACCTCACCACCGGCGACGAGCACTTCGCCTCCGCCACCACCATCCGGTTCACCGCCCGCACGGCGGGCGACACCTTCGTCGAACTCAAGCCGCACACCCTCCACCGCGTCACCCTCGACGGCCACCCCCTCGACCCCGCCGCCCTCGACGACAACCGGCTCCCCCTCACCCTCACCCCCGGCCCGCACGAACTGCGCGTCGAGACCGCCATGCGCTACTCCCGCACCGGCGAGGGCATGCACCGCTTCACCGACCCCGCCGACGGCGAGACCTACCTCTATACCCAGCTCTTCCTCGACGACGTCCAGCGCGTCTTCGCCGCCTTCGACCAGCCCGACCTCAAGGCCGTCTTCGCCCTCACCGTCACCGCCCCACCCGCCTGGACCGTCCTCGGCAACGGCATCGCCCACCCCCTCGGCGACGGCCGCTGGCGCATCGCCGAGACCCCCCTCATCAGCACCTACCTCGTCGCCGTCGCCGCCGGCCCCTGGCACACCGTCCGCACCGAACACGCCGGCCTGCCCTTCGCCCTGCACTGCCGCCGCTCCCTCGCCCCCCACCTGGACGCCGACGCCGACGAACTCCTCGACATCACCCGCGCCTGCTTCGACCGCTACCACGAGAAGTTCACCGAGCCCTACCCCTTCGACTCCTACGACCAGGCATTCGTCCCCGAATTCAACGCCGGCGCCATGGAGAACCCCGGCCTCGTCACCTTCCGCGACGAATTCGTCTTCCGCTCCGCCGTCACCGATACCCAGCGCCAGACCCGCGCCATGGTCATCGCCCACGAAATGGCCCACATGTGGTTCGGCGACCTCGTCACCCTCCGCTGGTGGGACGACATCTGGCTCAACGAGTCCTTCGCCGAGTACATGGGCTTCCAGACCCTCGTCGAGGCCACCCGCTTCACCGACACCTGGACCGACTTCGGCATCGCCCGCAAGAGCTGGGGCTACGACGCCGACCAGCGCCCCTCCACCCACGCCGTCGCCCCCGACCCGGACGCCGTGCCCGACACCGCCTCCGCCCTGCTCAACTTCGACGGCATCTCCTACGCCAAGGGCGCCTCCGCCCTGCGCCAACTCGTCGCCTGGCTCGGCGAGAAGGAATTCCTCGCCGGCATCAACGACCACTTCACCCGCCACCGCTTCGGCAACGCCACCCTCGCCGACCTCACCGACTCCCTCGCCCGCGCCTGCCCCGACCGCGACGTCCACGCCTGGGCCGACCGCTGGCTGCGCACCACCGGCGTCGACACCCTCACCCCCGTACCGAGCGAGCTGGACGGGCAGTGGCGGCTCACCCTCCGCCACGACGGCACCAGGCCCCACCGCATCACCGTCGGCCTCTACGACCACGACCCCGCCGACCCCGCGCGCCTCATCGCCCGCGACAGCACCGACACCGATCTCCCCGGCGACGGCACCACCCCCGAACTACTCCTGCCCGGCCCCCGCCCCGACCTGATCCTCCTCAACGACGGCGACCTCACCTACGCCAAGGTCCGCCTCGACCCCGGCTCCTGGAACACCGCCGTCCGCGCCCTGTCCGGACTGCCCGACCCCCTCACCCGCGCCGTCGTCTGGAACGCCGCCCGCGACATGGTCCGCGACGGCGAGCTCGCCCCCACCGCCTACCTGGACGCCGTCCGCGCCCACCTCCCGCACGAGGACGACAACGCGATCCTCCAGGGCGTCCTGACCTTCGCCCGCACCCAGGTCACCGACCGCTACCTGCCCGCCGACCGCGCCACCGAGGCCCTGGCCACCCTCCGCGCCGTCTGCCGCGACCTCCTCGAACGCAACCCCGACGACACCGCCCCCGGCCCCCGCCTGACCGCCGTGCGCACCCTGATCACCTGCGCCGCACGCCCCGACAGGCTCCGCGACTGGCTCGACACCGGCACCGTGCCCGGCGGCCCCGCCCTCGACCCCGAACTGCGCTGGCGCGTCCTCGCCCGCCTCGCCGTCCTCGGCGCCACCACCCCCGCCGAGATCGACGCCGAACTCGCCCGCGACCCCAGCGCCACCGGCCAGGAAGGCGCCGCCCGCTGCCGCGCCGCCCTCCCGGACCCGGCCGCCAAACAAGCCGCCTGGCACGCCATGTTCGCCACCGACGACCTGTCCAACTACCTCTTCACCGCCACCGCCCAGGGCTTCTGGCAGCCCGAGCAGCGCGACCTCCTCCACCCCTACCTGGCGCGCTACTACCCCGACGCCGTCGCCCTCGCCGCCCGCCGCGGCCCCGCCCTCGCCGCCACCGCCGGAAGCCACGCCTTCCCGCACCCGTTCGTCGACACCGAGACCCTCCGCCTGGGCGAGCAGTGCCTGCGCGACGCCGGCCCCACCCCGGCCCTGCGCCGCAAACTCACCGACCAGCTCGACGACCTCACCCGCGCCCTGCGCATCCGGGCCGCGCACGACTAGCGCCACACCCGGCCGGGCATGCGGAAGGCCCCCGCACCCTTCGGGGTGCGGGGGCCTTCCGTACGGTCCCTTGCTGCCGGGCCGGAGACTAGCCGCGCGGCTCCGCCGCACGCATCTCCTCCAGGAAACGGTCCACGACACCGCTCTCCCGCGCGAAGTCCTCCACCGGCTCGCCGACGATCCGGCCCGCCAGCTGCGTGGCCAGCGCGCCGACCTGCTCGCGCAGCTCCGCCTCGGCCACCGCGCGCTCCGCGTCGATCACCGCGTGACCCGCGGAGATGATCTCCTCGCGCTGGCGCAGACCCTCGGCCCGCAGCTCCGCGATGATCTCCGTGCCCTGCTCGACGGCCTCCTGGCGCAGCCGGGCGGCCTCGTGCCGGGCCTCCGCCAGCAGCTCCTGGTACTCGGCGTGGATCCGCGCCGCCTCGGCACGGATCTCGTCCGCCTCCTCGAAGCGGCCGTCGGTCGCGGCCTCACGCTCGACGAGGACCTTGTTGATCCGCGGCAGGATCCCCTTCGCCAGCAGGACGAAGGTCAGGGCAAAGAGCACCAGCCCCACGATGAAGGGCTGCGTCTCGGGCTTGAGCGGTCCGAGATCCAGAGCAAGGTTCATGGCCATGGTGGCAGGTTACTCGACGCCACGACCGGACCGTGCACCGCACCCCTCCAGCACACTCCCTGCACCCCGGTCCCGGGCCGGTACCACCATCGGGCGAAAAGTTCCCCGGTCCGCGTCACGGGCCGTACACGGCCAGTAACTTGAGCAGTTCGTGCCGCCCGGCCCGAACGTCCCCGACCCCTGCCCGAACCCCGCCACGCCGAGCCACCCCCCACCCCCACCCGACCCGCGCCGACGCTCAATCGATACCGAAGGGGCACCCCGCATGCCTGCGTCCGCCGCCGACCCCACCCCCGCAGCGCTCGCGGGCGGCACCCAGGGCGCCCGCGCCGTGCGCCCCCTGATCGACACCACCCTCCGCGCCCTCGCCCGCGGCGCCACCGTCCGCGGCGGCCCCCTGCCCGCCGGCGGCCCCGAAGCCGTCGCCGCCCGCGTCCGCGCCGCCGCCACCCCCGTCCTCCCCGAGCACGGCACCGGAGCCGAGGAATCCCTGCGCACCCTCGTCCAGGCCCTCGCCGAAGGCGCCGCCGACCCCGCCGAACCCCACTGCGCCGCCCACCTCCACGGCCCGCCCCTCGCCCTCGCCACCGCCGCCGACCTCGCCGCGGCAGCCCTCAACCCCTCCCTCGACTCCTGGGACCAGGCCCCCTCCGCCACCGCCCTCGAAACCCTCACCACCCGCGCCCTGGCCGCCCTCGCCTACCCCGCCCACCCCCACGCCGACGCCCTCGTCACCACCGGCGGCACCGAGTCCAACCAGCTCGCCCTGCTCCTCGCCCGCGAAGCCGCCCGCGGCACCCCCGGCCGCGCCGCCCCCCGCCCCCTGCGGATCGTCTGCGGCGCCAACGCCCACCACAGCATCCACCGCTCCGCCTGGCTCCTCGGCCTCCCCGGCCCCGAAACCCTCCCCACCCCCACCGGCACCCTCCACCCCGACGACGTCCGCGCCGCCCTCACCCGCCTGCCCCGCGTCCCCACCCTCGTCGTCGCCACCGCCGGCACCACCGACACCGGCCGCATCGACCCCCTGCCCCCCATCGCCGACCTCTGCGACACCCACGGCGCCACCCTCCACATCGACGCCTCCTACGGCGGCCCCCTCCTCTTCAGCGACACCCTCCGCCCCGCCCTGAGCGGCCTCGACCGCGCCCACACCATCGCCCTCGACCTGCACAAACTCGGCTGGCAACCCATCGCGGCCGGCCTCCTCGCCGTCCCCGACCCCCACACCCTCGCCCCCCTCGCCCACCGCGCCGACTACCTCAGCGCCCCCGACGACACCGAAGCCGGCTTCCCCGACACCCTCCACCGCTCCCTGCGCACCACCCGCCGCCCCGACATCCTCAAGATCGCCGTAACCCTCCGCGCCCTCGGCCGCCGCGGCATAGGCACCCTCGTCGAACGCGTCTGCGCCACCGCCCACACCCTCGCCGACCTGATCGACGCACACCCCGCCTTCGACCTCCACTCCCGCCCCACCCTCAGCACCGTCCTCTTCCGCCCCACCGGCGCCGACGACAAGACCACCGCACGGATCAGACGCCGCCTCCTCCACCACGGCCACGCCGTCCTCGGCCGCGCGACCACCCCCGAGGGCCTCTGGCTCAAAGCCACCCTCCTCAACCCCCACACCCGCACCGACGACCTTCAGCACCTGCTGAAACTCGTGGAAGGCCACACCACCCGATGACGAGTCCCAAGCCCGCCGCCCCCCCCCCCGACCAGCCGCTCGATCTCGCCGGCATCGGCATCGGCCCCTTCAACCTCTCCCTCGCGGCCCTCGCCCACCCCCTCGGCGACCTCCGCACCGCCTTCTACGACCAGAACCCCACCTTCCAGTGGCACCCCGGCCTCCTCATCGACGGCACCACCCTCCAGGTCCCCTTCCTGGCCGACCTCGTCAGCCTCGCCGACCCCACCAGCCCCTGGAGCTTCCTCAACTACCTCAAGACCCGCGGCCGCCTCTTCCCCTTCTACTTCGCCGAGCGCCAGCACATCCACCGCGCCGAATACGACGCCTACTGCCGCTGGGTCAGCGAAAACCTCCCCGGCCTCCACTTCAACCACCAGATCGACGCCGTCCGCTGGAACCCCGAACGCGTCCTCTTCGAGATCGACTACACCCAGCTCGACCGCGAAGGCGAAGCCGAAGCCCTGGGCCGCTCCTACGCCCGCAACCTCGTCCTCGGCGTCGGCACCGCACCCCACGTCCCCGAACCCCTCCGCCCCCTCGCCGACGCCCCCACCGTCCCCGTCATCCACTCCGCCGACTACCTCGACCACCGCGAGCGCCTGCTCGCCGCCGAACACATCACCGTCATCGGAGCCGGCCAATCGGGCGCCGAAGTCTTCCTCGACCTCCTGCGGCACCGGCCCCCCGGCCAGGAACGCCTCCACTGGCTCGCCCGCAGCCCCGCCTTCGCCCCCATGGAATACAGCAAGCTCGGCCTCGAACACTTCACCCCCGACTACACCCACTACTTCCGCAACCTCCCCGAACCCGTCCGGGACCAGCTGCTCCCCCAGCAGTGGCAGCTCCACCACGGCATCGACGCCGGCACCCTCGCCGCCATCCACGACGAGCTCTACCGCCGCAGCCTCCACGGCGGCTGGCCCGACGCCACCCTCACCCCCGGCGTCTTCGTCCGCACCGCCGGACGCGTCGGCACCACCCGCGTCGAACTCCACCTCGAACACGCCCAGCAAGGCGCCCGCTCCCGCCTCACCACCGACGCCGTCATCCTCGCCACCGGCTACCGCGAACGCCGCGTCGACACCCTCCTCGCCGCCCTCGACCCCTACATCCGCCGCGACTCCAGCGGCCGCCCCCGCGTCGACGAGGACCACCGCCTCGTCCTCGACCCCTCCGTCAAGGGCGCCATCCACGTCCAGAACGCCGAGACCCACACCCACGGCGTCGGCAGCCCCGACCTCGGCCTCGCCGCCTGGCGCAGCTCCGTCATCCTCAACGCCCTCACCGGGAAGACCCCCTACCCCCTCCCCGAACGCACCGCCTTCACCACCTTCGGCCTGGAGCCGCGGCCACAGCCACGACCCCAGACCACAGGCAGCTCACCGGCCTCAGAAAACCGGCACACCATCCCGCGTCAGCTTCCAGTCCACTGACCCGAACGACCCCACGTCCACAGCCCCCGCGGCCTTCACCCAGGCGATGATCGTGTTACGGATCTCCTCCGAATTCGCCCACACCTGCCGCGCCTGCGCCACGTGCGGGAAACCCCCGCCACCGCTCGCCCGGTAGTTGTTCACCGCCAGCACGAAACGCGCGGAATCCTCCAGCGGCTTCCCGTCGAACGACAGCTTCGCGATCCGGGACCCCGGCTCCTTCGCGATGTCGATCTCGTACGAGAGGCCGCTGACCGCGTCATAGTTGTAATCCGGAATACCCTCCGCATTCGTCAGCTTCGCCGTGTCCACCGGACCACCCGCCGGCGTCCGCACGTAATACCGCGCCGAGAACTCCAGATAGGCACGCAGCTGCGCACCCGTCAGCACCCGCGCCTCCAGCGTGTTCTCGAACGGATACAGCCCCGCCACCTCGCGGATCGTCACCTTCCCGGCCGGCACCGCCGCCGTCCGCGAGAAACACGACGCCTGCGACAGCACCGGCAGCGAAGCGAACTCCGTACCCGCCAGCGCCGCCCTCACCGTCTCCTTCTGCACATGATTGATGAAGTCGATGATCGGCGTGTCCTTGAACGGAGCCTCCTCCGCACGCATCGCCGCCGACGACGTACCGATCACCTGGTTCACATACGCGACCACCTTCCGGTGCTCACGCCCCAGCAGACCCGTGATCCTCTTGTCCTCGGCCACCGTGTTCGAGTTCAGCACCTTCGCCGACACCGACTCCACCTGCCAGGAGCCCTTGCCCCACACCAGCTCGAAGTCGAACAGCGTCAGCCGCTGCCCCCACTTCAGCGGCTCCGACAGCACCACCGCCCGGCCGGTCTCCTTGTTCACCACCCGGTACTCGGGAATCTCCGTGTGCGCGTGACCCACCAGAATCGCGTCGATCCCCGGCACCCGCTCCGCCACCAGCGCCGCCGCGTTCTCCACATACGGCAGCGCGTCACCGTACGACGACGTACCACTCGCACCCGAATGCGCCGCTACGATCACCACGTCCGCACCCATCGACCGCAGCCTCGGCACCCACTTCGCCGCCTGCTCCTCAAGGCCCGGGAACACCATCTTCCCCTGGACATTCGCCTTGTCCCAGATCGCGATCCCCGGATTGGTCAGACCCAGGATCGCCACCCGCACATCCCGCCCGTGCGGCGTGCACACCCGCTTGATCACATACGGCCGGAACGCCGGCCGCATCGTCTTCGCATCCAGCGCGTTCGCACCCAGCAGCGGGAAATCACACTGCTCCTCGAACTTCCGCAGCACCGGAATCCCGTAATTGAACTCGTGATTCCCCAGCGCCGCCGCGTCATAGCCGATCGCGTTCATCGCCCGCGCCATCGGATGCACCGGACCGTGCTTCGCCGTGATCGGATCCACCCGCGCGTAGTAGTACGACAACTGCGTACCCTGGATCGTGTCACCGGCGTCGATCAGCAGCGTGTTCCGCCGCCCCTTCTCCGCCCGCACCTGGCTCACCAGAGTCGAGATCTTCGCCAGACCCACATCGTTGTGCGCCTTGTCGTCGAACTCCGCGTCCGTGAAGTAGTCCCAGTTGAAGACGTTGCCGTGCAGATCCGTCGTCCCCATCACCGTCAGCGTGTACCGCTTCCGGTCCCGGGCGAGGTCCGCCCCCGGCCCCCGGTCCTGCCCCGCGGCCGCGGCCGGACCGGCACCGGCCGCGCCGGTCAGCGCCACCCCCGCCCCCGTCGCGGCCGTACGTCCCAGAAAATTCCGCCTGTCGAGCGGCATCCGAACTCCCCATACCCGTGCGATAACTGCAAAAAAACCGGCCGGCACCCCGCCGAACCGGCACAACGCGCGTAGATTCTCACCCAGCCACCACCACGGCCGACACCCTCACAAGGTTGCGATCCGATGACCCTCTGGGACGCTGACCCCATGACCGCACCCCAACCCCTGCCCTACGGCACCGCCGAAGCCCCCCGCATCGCCGTCCGCGGCGAGGCCCGCCTCGAAGTCGACCCCGAGATAGCCCGCATCGGCATCACCGTCACCGCCCGCGGCACCGACCGCCGCAAAGCCCTCGACGACCTCACCCGCCGCAACAACCACGTCCTCGACCTCATCAAGAGCTACGGCGACGCCATCGAGAACACCGAGACCAGCGCCCTCACCATCACCCCCCAACTCAACGACAAGGGCCGCAGCGAACGCATCCGCAGCTACCGCGGCCACCTCCACATCACCGCCACCGTCACCGACTTCACCGCACTCGGCGAACTCACCACCCGCCTCGCCGACCTCGACCTCACCCGCATCGACGGACCCTGGTGGGCACTGCGCCCCGACTCGCCCGCCCACCGCGAAGCCCGGCGCCAAGCAGTCCAGGAAGCCGTCCAGCGCGCCCGCGAATACGCCGACGCCCTCGGCGCCCACCTCACCGCCGTCCTCGAAATCGCCGACACCGGCGCGGAAAACCCCGCTCCCTACGGGCCCGTGCCGCCGGGAGCACGCCCCACACCCCGCTACGGCGGCCTCGCCGGCGGCGCGCCCGCACCCACCCCCGCACTCGACCTCGAACCCCAGCGCCAGACCGTCCGCGCCCACGTCAACGCCAGGTTTACGATGAGCCGGCCCGTCCTCTGACGGTCACCCCACTGGGCCATCGGGGGTGCTCATCGGAGCACCCCCCTGCACGTTTCACTACTTGTCAACAACCCTTCATCAAAAGGACGTTGGCCAGTAGAGCCCGACCAATTCTCTACCCACCAGTAGGTCATAAGGTCGTGCCATGCGCCGAGCGAAAATCGTCTGCACACTGGGCCCCGCCACCGACTCGTACGAGCAGATCAAGGCACTCGTCGAAGCCGGCATGGACGTCGCCCGACTCAACCTCAGCCACGGCACCTACGCCGACCACGAGGTCCGCTACCAGCGCGTACGCAAGGCGGCCGAAGAAACCGGCCGCAGCATCGGCGTCCTCGCCGACCTTCAAGGCCCGAAGATCCGCCTCGGCCGATTCCACGAAGGCCCCGTACTCCTTGAACACGGCGACGAGTTCACCATCACCGTCGAACCCGTCGAAGGCGACCGCCACATCTGCGGCACCACCTACGAAGGCCTCGCCGGCGACGTCACCAAGGGCGAACGCATCCTCGTCGACGACGGCCGCGTCACCCTCGAAGTCACCGAGGTCGACGGCCCCCGCGTCCGCACCCTCGTCCTCGAAGGCGGCATGGTCTCCGACCACAAGGGCCTCAACCTCCCCGGCGTCGCCGTCTCCGTCCCCGCCCTCTCCGACAAGGACGTCGACGACCTCCGCTGGGCCATCCGCACCGGCGCCGACATCATCGCCCTCTCCTTCGTCCGCAGCGCCCGCGACATCGACGACGTCCACCGCATCATGGACGAGGAAGGCCGCCGCCTCCCCGTCATCGCCAAAATCGAAAAACCCCAGGCCGTCGCCAACCTCGACGACATCGTCGCCGCCTTCGACGGCCTCATGGTCGCCCGCGGCGACCTCGGCGTCGAAATGCCCCTCGAACACGTCCCCATCGTGCAGAAGCGCGCCATCAAACTCGCCCGCCGCAACGCCAAACCGGTCATCGTCGCCACCCAGATGCTCGACTCCATGATCGACTCATCCCGCCCCACCCGAGCCGAAGCCTCCGACGTCGCCAACGCCGTCATCGACGGCACCGACGCCGTCATGCTCAGCGGCGAAACCAGCGTCGGCAAATACCCC
>NZ_JBFAPH010000015.1:0-40764 GCF_040675635.1 Streptomyces sp. NPDC049577 | reverse complement strand
CCACCGGCCGCATGAACCTCAAGCCCTACGCGGCGCAGCTCGCCGGCTTCCAGGGCCGCTGGTGGCGGGCGGAACACCTGGAACTCGTCCGCAGCCGGCTGCCCGTCTCCGGCGTCGCCGGCGAGCGACCGCGGTACGAGACGGTGGCGGCCTGGCCCCTGGGGGCTGCGCCGGACGACTGAACGCCGAAGAGGCCGGTTACGCTCAAGGGGTGGACCCCAAGACCCGAAACCGCATCATGACCGGTGCACTCGCCGTGCTGCTCGTCGTCGTCGCCGTGGTGTCGGCCCTGAAGTAGACCCTTGAGACGGAATCCCAGGGGCCCGAGGCGGCCTCCCGGGGCGGCGTAGCCCCTGGGGCGCCGGAAGCCCCCCCGCCCGTCATTCCTCGGCTCCCGTGGAGTGGGGCCTCGTGGCCCTTCTGTACCTACTGGTATGTACACTGTGATCATGAGCAGCCACACCGCCGACCGACTCATCGAAAGCACCCGCGTCCTCCTGTGGGAACGCGGCTATGTCGGCACCAGCCCCAAGGCCATCCAGCAGCACGCCGGGGCCGGGCAGGGCAGCATGTACCACCACTTCTCCGGCAAGCCCGATCTCGCGCTCGCGGCGATCCGCCGCACCGCCGACGAGATGCGCGCCAAGGCGGAGGCACAGTTCACGGCCCCCGGCACGGCCGTCGAGCGCATCGCCGCGTATCTGCGCCGCGAGCGGGACGTCCTCAAGGGCTGCCCGATCGGCCGGCTGACCCAGGACCCGGACATCATGGCCGACCCCGTGCTGCGCGCCCCCGTCGAGGAGACCTTCGCCTGGCTGCGCGGCCGGCTCGCCGGGCTCCTGGCCGAGGGCCGCGAGCGCGGCGAACTGCCGGCCGGGCTGGACCCGGCCGGCACGGCGTCGACCGTGGTCGCTGTCCTTCAGGGCGGCTACGTCCTGGCCCGCGCGGCCGGCTCGACCGAGCCGTTCGACCAGGCCGTCGACGGCGTTCTCGGCCTGCTCACCACCCACTCCACGGCCCGCTAGGGCCGTCCCGCGACTCCCGCACCGGAAGGCGGACGCACCGTCATGTACGCCAAGCAGTACGAGATCACCCTGCCCGCCGACTACGACATGGGCATCATCCGTAAGCGCGTCGCCGAGCGCGGGCACGTGCTCGACGACCGCGACGGGCTCGCCCTGAAGGCCTATCTGATCCGCGAGCAGGGCGTCGACGGCTCGCCGGTCAACCAGTACGCCCCCTTCTACCTGTGGCAGGACATCGGCCGGATGAGCGAGTTCCTGGTCGGCGGGGGCGGTTTCCAGGGCATCGTCCGCGACTTCGGCCGGCCGGCCGTGCACCACTGGGCCGGCATCGCCTCGGTGGCGGGACCGGCGCGATCGGCGGCACCCCGGGCGGCGACGCGGCACCTCACCGCGCTGCCGGCCACCGCCGACCTCACCGCCCTGGTCGAGGAGGCCCAGGCCGAGCTCGGCGAGCTGGCCGGCACCCCCGGCCTGCACACCGCCGCGCTGGCCGTCGATCCGCGTCACTGGCAGCTGCTGCGCTTCACGCTCTGGGAGCACGACGCCCCCGCCACGGACCCCGCCGTCGACCGCTACCAGGTGCTGCACCTGTCCGCGCCGCACCTGGCCGAACTGCCCGCCGGCCGGCACTGGTAGACCGTCCCGGCCGGCTCCCCGATCACCCCGCGGGGGTCACCAGGCGAAGGCCTCCGGCGCGGGCCCCGGCCCCGGGAAGATCTCGTCCAGCGAGGCCAGCAGCTCCTCCGGGAGCGTGAGCTCGACGGCCCGCAGCCCGGACTTCAGCTGCTCGACCGTGCGCGGCCCGACGATCGGCCCCGTCACGCCGGGCCGCGTCAGCAGCCAGGCCAGCGCCACCTCGCCGGGCGCCAGCCCGTGCTTGTCGACCAGGTCCTCGTAGGCCTGGATCTGCTGACGCATCTTCGTGTTCGCCAGCGCCTCCGCCGACCGCCCGCCCTCGGCGGCCCTGCGGATCGCCCCGCCGAGCAGCCCGCCCTGCAGCGGCGACCAGGGGATGACACCGAGCCCGTATGCCTCCGCGGCCGGGATGACCTCCATCTCGGCGCGGCGCTCGACCAGGTTGTACAGGCACTGCTCACTGACCAGCCCGTACGAACCGCGCCGGCGCGCCGTCTCGTTGGCCTGCGCGATGTGCCAGCCGGCGTGGTTGGACGACCCGACGTAGAGCACCTTGCCCTGCTGGACCAGGACGTCCATCGCCTGCCAGATCTCGTCCCACGGGGTGGCGCGGTCGACGTGGTGGAACTGGTAGAGGTCGATGTGGTCCGTGCCCAGCCGCTTCAGGCTGCCCTCCACGGAGCGGCGGATGTTCAGTGCCGAAAGGCGCGAGCGGTTGGGCCAGTTGTCGCCGTCGGGCGACATGCTGCCGTATCCCTTGGTGGCGAGGACGACCTTCTCCCGCCGTCCGCCGCCCTTCGCGAACCAGCTCCCGATGATCTTCTCGGTGCGTCCCTTGTTCTCCCCCCAGCCGTAGACGTTGGCGGTGTCGAAGAAGTTGACCCCCGCGTCGAGCGCGGCATCCATGATCTCGTGACTGTCCGCCTCCTCCGTCCGCGGGCCGAAGTTCATCGTCCCCAGGACGATCCGGCTGACCTTGAGTCCCGTGCGTCCGAGCTGCGTGTACTCCATGCCGCCCAAGCCAACGCCTTGGAGAGCGCTCGAAGCAAGGGTGACTCAGCGGGCGTCACCCGGTCCGCCCGGTCCACCCGGCCCGGCGAACGACCAGTCGCTCCAGCGTTCGACCTCGATGGCCACGACCGGACCCTGCGGAGGATCGGCCGCGTACTGCGGGTATTTCGCGCACAGCCGCTCGATCGCCGCGACGGACCGCGCGGGGTCGGAGCCGCGCAGGATCTCCGCCCGTCCGTCGGCCCGGGCCCACCACAGGGTGGCCCAGTCGTCGGCGTAGTGGTCGACCAGGAGTGAGACCCAGGGGTTCGCCTCGATGTTCCGCAGGCGCCGCAGGCTCTGCGGGTGGTGCGCGCCCCGGGGCTCCTGCTCCTGGTGGGGCTCCCGGTGGCGCTTCGGCTTGCGGTCGACGGCGAAGTACAGGGCGTCCCCGTCCAGGACGAACGTGACGGGCACCAGATGCGGCCGGCCCGCCGCGTCGGCCGTGGCCAGGCGGGCGACCGCGGACGAGGCGAAGCGCGCGCGGGCCCGTGCGGTTGCCGGATCCATCGCCCGACCGTACCGCCGGTGCGTGGCGCCCGAGGTCTGGCGCGGCCGGGATCCCGGCCGCAAGATGGTGACCATGACCGAGACGGCCGCGGCCGGCCTGGCGCCCTACGTCCGGCAGCGGACGATCCTGCTGACCTCCTACCGACGCGACGGCACGCCCGTGGGTACGCCGGTGAACATCGCGGTCGACGGCGACCGCGCCTATATCCGCACCTTCGGCACGGCGTGGAAGGCGAAGCGGATGCGGAACAACCCCGAGGTGGAGATCCGCCCTTCGACCGTCCGGGGTGTTCCCACCGGCCCGCCGTGCCGTGCCCGGGCACGGCTGCTCGCGCGCGGCGGCGAGGAGGACCGGCGTGCGGCCGAGTGCCTCGCCCGTAAGCACCCGCTGCTGCACGGAGTGCTGGCGCCCCTGATGCACCGCCTGAGGCGGGAGCGCACCCTGCACTACGAACTGCGGCTCCTCCCCGAGGGCTAGTCCACCGTCGGCCAGTCCCAGCCGAGCTGCAGGAACATGCCGAGGCGGTCGCTGACGGCCCGTATTTCGGAGATCCGGCCGTCGGCCAGGGTGAGCATCCAGATCTGCTCCACCTCGAAGGGGCGGTGCGTCGGCACCGGCATCCGGGGGTGCGAGCCGGTGTTCTTGCCGCTGACGGTCAGGCGGACCACCACGGTGTCCCCCTCGGCCACGCACTGCCGCAGCTCCAGCCGGAGTTCGCCGAACGCTTCCAGCTGCTGCCGGAAGCCGTCGAACGCCGCGCCGGGCTCGTCCGGCTCACCGTGAATGATCTTGTTGTGGTCGATGACGTCCGGCGCCACGTAGCGCGGCAGGTCGGACAGCCGGCGCTCGTTCAGCGCCAGGAGGAAGCCCTCCACGACCTGCTTGTTGTCCTGGATGCCGCTCCGGAGCCCGGCCTGCTGTGACTGCGCCATGTCTCTTCCCCCTGCTGATTCTTACGTTGTAAGTGTCCCGGCTCATTCAGGATGGACTTACGATGTAAGAAAGTCAATCCCCGATCCGGAGGAGAGGGCCTTGGCGAGCCCGAAGAGCCCGAAGGACCTGAAGAACCCGAAGGCCCCGAAGAGGGCGCGCGGTGAGCGCGCCGGTCTGACGCGGGAGCAGGTGCTCGACGCCGCGCTCGCCCTCGTCGACCGCGAAGGGGTCAGGGCCCTGACGATGCGCCGCCTCGGCACCGAGCTCGACGTCGAGGCCATGACGCTCTATCACTACGTCTCCAGCAAGGACGCCCTCCTCGACGGCCTGGTCGAGCGGGTGTTCGCTCAGGCGCTCCCCTTCGCCTACGCGGGCTACGAGCACGGGCACCGGCGCGGGCCCGGCCACGACCCCGGCCGTGCCCCGGGCCACGCCCCGGGCCACGACCCCGGTGCCGACTGGCGCGAGATGCTCCGTACCTACGCCGACACCCTGCGTGCGACGCTCCTGCGCCACCCCGGCGTGCTTCCCCTGGCCACCACCCGGACCGCCGTCACACCGGCAACCCTGGACGCGGTCGAGCGCGGGCTGGCCGCGCTCACGGCGGCCGGATTCCCGCTGGGCACCGCCATCGACGCGCTCAACACCCTCTCGGTCTTCGTGGTGGGACACGCGGCGGCCGAAGCCGGTCACGCGGCGGGGAACGGCGGGGCGCCGGCCTCCAGGCCCGGCTCGCCCGCCTGGCCGGCCGAGCTGGACACCACGCGGTATCCGCTGGTCGCCGAGGCCGCCCGCACCGGGGCGGGGACGGACGACGAGGCGCGGTTCCGCTTCGGGGTTGGTGCGTTGCTGGCCGGGTTCGGCCGGCAGGTGGACGCCGCCTCGTAGCCTGGGGACATGCGCCTGAGCCTGCCCGCAGCCGGAACCACCGCACTGGCCCTGCTGCTGACCGCCGTCGTGCCCGCCGTACCCGCCTCGGCCGACGGCGGTACCGGTGGTGACGGCGGCGACGGGACCCCGTCCGCCTTCACCATCGAGGACTCCCGCATCAAGGAGTCCAGCGGCCTCGCCGCCAGCCGTGCGTACCCGGGCGTCTACTGGACGCACAACGACAGCGGTGACGGTCCGTACGTCTTCGCTGTGGACGGCCGCACCGGCCGGACGCTCGCCCGCGTCACCCTCGACGGCGTGAACACCCGGGACGCCGAGGCCATCTCCCTCGGTCCGGACGGGAATCTCTACCTCGGCGACATCGGCGACAACCTCGGCGGCAGCTGGCCCGAGGTGTGGATCTACCGCTTCCCGGAGCCCAAGGAGCTCAAGGACACCACCGTCACCCCCGTCCGCTACACCGTCCGTTACGACGACGGTCCGCGCGACGCCGAATCGCTGATGGTGCACCCGAAGACCGGCAGGGTCTACATCGTCAGCAAGAAGCGCTCCGGCAAGGGCGCCCTCTACGAGGCCCCCGAGCAGCTGTCCGCCTCCGGTGTGAACACCTTCCGCCGGGTCGCCGACATCAACGTGTGGGCCACCGACGGCGCGTTCTCCCCGGACGGCACGCGCCTGGTCGTCCGGGGCTACTTCGAGGCCCGCGAGTACCGCTGGCAGAACGGCCGCCCGCAGGAGATCGGCCGCCCCGAGGTGCCGCTGCAACGGCAGGGCGAGTCGGTGACCTTCACGCCCGACGGGCGCACGCTGATGTACGGCTCGGAGGGCGCCCGCAGCCGTGTCG
Organism: Streptomyces sp. NPDC049577; assembly: GCF_040675635.1. NCBI lineage: Bacteria > Bacillati > Actinomycetota > Actinomycetes > Kitasatosporales > Streptomycetaceae > Streptomyces > Streptomyces sp. NPDC049577. The sequence continues at coordinate 34,874 of NZ_JBFAPH010000015.1, read as the reverse complement.
TTCCCATCGGGCTGACCGGCGACCTGCTGCCGGACAACGCGGCGAACCGGACGGCCGACGGCTCGAAGAACGGAACGGGCCGCAGCGACGCACAGGCCGAGGACGGCGGGGACGGCCACGCGAACACCACCCTGGCCGTCGGCGCCGGCACACTCGCACTCGGGCTCGGGCTGGTCCTCGTCCTGCGCCGCGTCCTGCGCCGGCGCCCGCAGGCGGAGAAGTAGGCGGAGAAATAGGCAGAGAGGCAAGCGGGGAAGCAGGCGGCGAAGCAGGCGGAGAACCAGCGCGTTTCCGGCGATCCGCCGCCCAGGCCTACCGCACAGGCCCCCCGCGCCACTCCGGCAGTGGCGCGCGGCCCATCGCGACATCGAGCGCGGCGTGCGCGAGCAGCCGTGTGGAGTCCAGGACGGGCAGCGGCGAGGCGTCGGGAGTCAGCAGCAACGGAATCTCCGTGCACACCAGGGCCACCGCGTCGCAGCCCCGGGCGGCCAGGCGCTCCACGACGCGGACGTACGCGCGCCGCGACGCGTCGCTGAACACGCCGTTCAGCAGCTCCTGGAAGATGACGTCGTGGACGAGTTTCCGGTCCTCCGCCTCCGGCACCTCGGCGGCGATTCCCCGGGCGGCCAAGGCCTCCGGATAGAGCCGGCCTTCCATCGTGTACCGCGTGCCGAGCACGCCGACGCGCGTGCGGCCGTCGCGGACGGCACGCCCGGCGACCACTTCGGCGATGTGCAGACCGGGCAGGGCGAGGTCCGGCCCGGGCAGTTCGAGCGCCATGTGCGCGGTGTTGTCCGGGCAGACGAAGAAATCGGCCCCCGCGCCGACCAGCCGCCGCGCGCTCTCGGCGAGCGTGGGACGGACCGCGGCGTATTGTCCGGCGTCCCAGGCCGGCATGGAGCGGGCCGTCGCGATCAAGTCCAGCGTCACGTCGGGATGGTCGTACGGGCCCAGTTCGGCTGATCCGGCCGAACAGAAGGTGCGGAAGCACAGCGCGGCGCCCTCCGCGCTGTGCGCCAGTATGCCGAGGTGTCGCATGCTTCCTCCCGCTGGTTCGTGTTCGGACCTGTCGGAATTCTTCTCACGGTGGTGAGTAGGCGGCAACGGCGATCCCAGGCGTGGTTGATCCGGTCTCAAACGATCCTCACAGGTCAGCCGAGTTCGTGTTCGATGTGTAATCCGATCACACATTCACCTAAACAGCTGTTCGTGCGAAGATTCCGCTCCCGGTTCGCTCGGACCGGGTGACAAGGGGAAAGTTCGTGAAGAAAACGTTGATCACGGCTGCCGTCGGCGTCGCCGCCGCAGCAGTCGCGTCGGCCGTGCTGCTGCCCTCCGGCGCGGACGCGGCGGAGGTCCACAACGCGGACAGAGCGACGGCCGAAGCCTTCGGCCACATAGCCGACTCGGTGCTGAACCAGCGCACGGCCGCGCTGGTGGACAGCCCGTCCGCGCAGCAGACGGCACCGCTGCACGACAAGAAGGTGCGCCTCTCCTCCGGCCTGGAGCGGACCGAGGGCAACGCCCTGTCCTCGCTGAAGGCACGCAAGAAGCGGCTCAACGCCCTCGGCGAGGCCTACAGCTCCGCCAGCACGAAGGTCAGCACCGACAAGGCCGTCATCAAGGGCGGCCGCGCCACGGTCGAGGTCACCGAGACCACGACCCTCACGTACAAGAAGGTCCACGGCGACGAGCCGAGCACGACCGGCTTCCAGGCCCACCACGAGCTGACCTTCAGCCGTGGCTCGGGCGGCAAGTGGGAGCTGAAGAGCATCAAGGACAAGGACAACGGCCTCCCGGCGATCAACCAGCCGGAGGTCGCGGCGGTGGCGAGCACGGGGTCCTTCCCCAAGGCTACGCCCGCCGGCACGTCCTGGCCGGCCCGTCCGGCGCCGAAGACGCAGAAGGCCGGCGGCTACGACTACCAGGCCATGGCCGCGTACGCCGAGCGCTACTGGAACCGCTACAACCCCGCCTACCGGTCGTTCAACAGCGCCGGCGGCGACTGCACCAACTTCATCAGCCAGTCCCTGAAGGCGGGCGGCTGGAAGGACGCGCCCGGCTCGGAGGAGGACTACCAGAAGTGGTGGTACAACTCCTCGAGCCAGTCCACGACCTGGGTCGGGGCCAACGAATGGTCCTGGTACGCGCTGTCCTCGAAGCGCGTGACCAACCTGTCCAACGTCTTCCAGATGGACGTCGGCGACATCCTGCAGATGGACTTCGACCGTGACGGCTCGAAGGACCACTCCATGATCGTCACCTACCGGAGCCGGATCGGCGTCCCGTACGTGACGTACCACTCCACGAACACGTACCGGAAGTCGGTGGCGAGCCTCGTGGCGTCGTACCCGAACGCGACCTTCTTCGCGTACCGCACCTGATGACGCGGTGGGCCCGGCCGCTTCCCGGCCGGGCCCACCCCGAAACGCCCGGACGCCGGGGCCTGCCCGGCGGCCGGGCGAAGGCGCCGGTCACGGTGGACGCGGATGCCGCCGGACGGACCCCGAGCCTCAGAGCCGCTCGATGACGTAGTCCACGCAGGCCGTCAGCGCCTCGACGTCCGCCGGGTCGATCGCCGGGAACATCGCCACGCGCAGCTGGTTGCGGCCCAGCTTGCGGTACGGGTCCGTGTCGACGATGCCGTTGGCCCGCAGGGCCTTGGCCACCGCGGCCGCATCCACCTCGTCGGCGAAGTCGATCGTGCCGATGACCTGCGAGCGCTTGGCCGGGTCCGCCACGAAGGGCGTCGCGTACTTCGACGCCTCGGCCCAGCCGTAGAGCGTGCGGGCGGAGGCCGCCGTGCGGCGGACCGCCCAGTCCAGACCGCCCTGGCCGTTGAGCCACTCCAGCTGCTCGTTCAGCAGGAAGAGCGTGGTCAGCGCAGGGGTGTTGTACGTCTGGTTCTTGAGGGAGTTGTCGATCGCGGTCGGCAGCGAGAAGAACTCGGGGATGTGCCGGCCGGAGGCGTGCACGCGCGCGGCGCGCTCCAGCGCGGCCGGGGAGAAGGCCGCCAGCCACAGGCCGCCATCGGCGGCGAAGGACTTCTGGGGCGCGAAGTAGTAGACGTCGCTCTCGGTGATGTCCACGGGCAGGCCGCCCGCGCCCGACGTGGCGTCCACCAGGACCAGCGCGCCCTCGTCGGCGCCCGGGACCCGCCGGACGGGGGCCGCGACACCGGTCGAGGTCTCGTTGTGGGTGAGGGCGTAGACGTCGACCCCCGCCTCGGCGCGCGGCTCCGGGTGAGTGCCCGGCTCGGAGGAGATCACGCTCGGCTCCTCCAGCCACGGCGCGAGCTTCGCCGCCTTGGCGAACTTCGAGGAGAACTCGCCGAACGACAGGTGCTGCGACTTCGACTCGATCAACCCGTGGGTGGCGATGTCCCAGAACGCGGTCGACCCGCCGTTCCCGAGGATCACCTCGTACCCCTCGGGCAGGGAGAAGAGCGAGCGGATGCCCTCCCGGACCCGGCCGACCAGGTTCTTCACCGGTGCCTGGCGGTGGGACGTGCCCAGCAGCGAGGAACCGGTGGCGGCCAGGGCGTCGAGCGCCTCCGTCCGTACCTTGGAGGGGCCGGCGCCGAAGCGACCGTCCGAGGGCTTGATGTCAGCGGGGATCTGGATCTCGGCCACGGGCGCAGCCTAGTGCCTGCGGACGCCCCGTGGCCTGTGATTTCAGTCGGTGAGACGTTCCGTCGGCGAGGATGGGCGCCATGGCTGACCACGGAGAACTCGCCCGTGAATTGCGGAAGGCCGTACGGGGAGAGGTCCTCTTCGACCCCGGCAGCCGCGCGCTGGCGACCATGGACGGATCGAACTACCGTCGTGTGCCGGCCGGGGTGGTCGCGCCCCGGGACGCCGACGACGTCGCGGCCGCCCTGGCCGTGTGCCGCGAGCACGGCGTGCCCGTCGTCGCGCGCGGCGGCGGTACGTCGGTCGCCGGGCAGGCGACCGGGGAGGGCGTCGTCCTCGACTTCACCCGCCACATGAACAGCGTCGTACGCATCGATCCGGACACCCGCACGGCCGTCGTCCGGCCCGGCGTCGTGCTCGACCGGCTGCGCGAGGCGGCGGCCCCGTACGGACTCACTTTCGGGCCCGATCCCGCGACCCACGGCCGCTGCACGCTCGGCGGCATGATCGGCAACAACTCGTGCGGCGCGCACTCCGTGGCGTGGGGCACCACCGCCGACAACGTCCACACCCTGGAGGTCCTCACCTACGGCGGCGAGCGCGCCCGCCTCGCGCGCGGCACGGACGGACTGCCGCCCCGTCTCGCCGCCGGCCTGCGCGCCCTCGTCACCGGCAACCTCGCGCTGCTGCGCACCGGCTGTCCGCGGGACCTGCCCCGGCGCATCTCCGGGTACGCGCTGGACGCGCTGCTGCCCGAGCACGGTATGGACGTGGCGCGCGCCTTCACCGGCAGCGAGGGCACGCTCGGCCTGCTGACCGAGGCGACCGTACGGCTCGTCGAACGGCCCGCCGCCCGTGCCCTGGCCGTCCTGGCCTACCCCGACGAGAGCACCGCGGCCGACGCCGCCCCTCTGCTGCTGCCCCACGGACCGCTGACCGTCGAGGGCATGGCCGCCGACCTGGTCACCGGAGCCGCCACCGCACTGCCCGAGGGCGCTGCCTGGCTGTTCGCCGAGACCGGCGGCGCGAGTGCCGAAGAGGCGGCCGCGCGGGCGAACGAACTGTGCCGCACAGCGGACGCCCACGCCCACACCGTCGTCACCGACCCGGCCGCGCAGCGCGCCCTGTGGCGCGTACGCGAGGACGCGGCCGGAACGGCCACCCGCATGCCGGACGGCGGCGAGGCGTGGCCCGGCTGGGAGGACTGCGCCGTCCCGCCCGTCCGGCTCGGCGCGTATCTGCGCGACTTCCGCGCCCTGCTCGCACAGTACGGCCTGCGCGGCACGCCGTACGGGCACTTCGGGGAGGGCTGCGTGCACGTACGGATCGACGTCGACCTGCTGACCGCCGACGGGGTGCGGCGCTACCGGGCGTTCTCCCGGGACGTGGCCGACCTGGTCGTCGCGCACGGCGGCTCGCTGTCCGGCGAGCACGGCGACGGCCAGGCGCGCGCCGAACTGCTGCCGCGCATGTACGGACCGGAGATGGTGCGGCTCTTCGAGCACGCCAAGGACCTGTGGGACCCGGCGGGCGGGCTGAACCCCGGCATGCTCGTCCGCCCGTACCGGCTCGACCAGAACCTCCGCTTCGCCGCGCTGCCGGCGGGGCCCGTGGACGTCGCGTTCGGCTACCCGGACGACGGCGGGGACTTCCGGGCGGCCGTACGACGCTGCGTGGGCGTCGCCAAGTGCCGTGAGACGACGGCCGGAACGGGCGTGATGTGCCCCTCCTACCGTGTCACCGCGGAGGAGCGGCATTCCACGCGCGGGCGGGCCCGCCTGCTGCACGAAATGCTCGCCGGGGAGGTCGTCACGGACGGCTGGCGTTCCGCGGAGGTGCGTGAGGCGCTGGACCTCTGCCTGTCGTGCAAGGGCTGCCGCAGCGACTGCCCGGTCGGTGTCGACATGGCCACCTACAAGGCGGAGTTCCTGCACCATCACTACGCGGGACGGTTGCGCCCCGCGTCCCACTACGCGATGGGCCGGCTGCCGCTGTGGCTGCGCGCGGCGGCCCCGGCGGCGCCCGCCCTGAACGCCCTGGCGCGCGTACCGCCCCTGGCGGCCCTGGCGAAACGCGCGGCGGGCATCGCGCCGGAGCGCGATCTGCCGGAGCTGGCGGAGGAGACATTTCTGCACTGGTGGCGTGGACGCCGGCGCCCGGCCCGGGCGGGTGCCGCGGAGACGGTCGTCCTGTGGCCCGACACGTTCACCAACCATCTCGCCCCCTCGGCGGGGCGCGCGGCCGTGACCGTCCTCGAAGCCGCCGGCCTGCATGTCGTCGTGCCGCCCGGACGGCCCTGCTGCGGCCTGACGTACGTCTCCACCGGCCAACTCGAAGCCGCCCGGCGGGTCATGGGCCGGACCCTCGACATCATGGCGCCGGCCCTCGCGGCCGGTCTGCCCGTCGTCGGCCTCGAACCGAGCTGTACAGCGGCTCTGCGTACCGACCTCCCGGAGCTGCTTCCGGGCGACCGGCGCGCGAGACAACTCGCGGCGTCCGTCCGCACCTTCGCGGACGTACTCGTCGAGCGGAACTGGCAGCCGCCGCGCATCGACCGTCCGGTGACCGGCCAGACGCACTGCCACCAGCACGCGGTTCTGGGAGACAGCGCGGAACGCCGCCTGCGCGAACAGGCATCGCTCCGTGGCGCGTTGAACGGCGGCTGCTGCGGCCTCGCGGGAAACTTCGGCTTCGAGCGTGGCCACTACGACGTGTCCGTCGCCTGCGCGGAGGAACAGCTCCTGCCGTCCCTGCGCGCCGCGCCGGCCGAAGCGGTCGTCCTCGCCGACGGCTTCTCCTGCCGCACCCAGATCGCCCAACTGGGCGGCGGCCGCCGGGCCCGGCACCTGGCCGAGGTGCTGGCCGACGCGCTCGGCGGCCGGCCGCCCGCACACCGGCCGTGAAGGGCGCGGACCGTCCCGCGGGAACCGCCGGCCGGGCGGCCGAAAATCATGCAAGCGTGCTTGCTTGTTTTCCGGCCCGCTGCCACCCTCCCGTCCATGTCCGTGCTCAGGATCGGCAACGCGTCCGGCTTCTACGGCGACCGCTTCGACGCCCTCAGGGAGATGCTCACCGGCGGCCCGCTCGACGTACTGACCGGGGACTACCTCGCCGAGCTCACCATGCTGATCCTCGGGCGGGACCGGCTGAAGGACCCCGAGGCCGGTTACGCGCGGACCTTCCTCGCGCAGCTGGAGGAGGGGCTGGGGCTGGCCGTCGACCGGGGCGTCAAACTCGTCGCCAACGCCGGCGGGCTCAACCCCGCGGGGCTCGCCGAACGGATCGCACAACTCGCCGGGCGGCTCGGCATCCCCGCGCGCGTCGCGCACGTCACCGGGGACGACGTGCTGCGCGAGCGCGACTGGGGTGCGGGGGTGCTGACCGCCAACGCCTACCTCGGCGGGGCCGGGATCGCGGAGTGCCTGAAGGCCGGAGCGGACGTCGTCGTCACCGGGCGGGTCACCGACGCGGCGCTCGTCAGCGGACCCGCCGCCGCGCACTTCGGCTGGACCGGGCAGGACCTCGACGCGCTCGCCGGGGCGGTCGTCGCCGGTCACGTACTGGAATGCGGCGCCCAGGCCACGGGCGGGAACTACGCCTTCTTCGGCGAGCACGACGTCCGCCGGCCCGGCTTCCCGCTGGCGGAGATCCACCCCGACGGCTCGGCCGTCATCACCAAGCACCCCGGCACCGGCGGCGCCGTCACCGTCTCCACCGTCACCGCACAGCTGCTCTACGAGACGGCGGGGGCGCGCTACTGCGGGCCCGACGTCACCGCCCGGCTCGACACCGTGCGGCTGACGCCCGACGGGCCGGACCGGGTGCGGATCTCGGGCGTGCGCGGAGAGACGCCGCCGCCCACCCTCAAGGTCGGGCTCACCCGGTCCGGAGGGTGGCGCAACGAGGTCGTCTTCGTGCTGACCGGACTGGACATCGAGGCCAAGGCGCGGCTCGTGCAGGCGCAGTTCGACGAGGTGCTGGCCGCGCGGCGGCCCGCCGAGGCCCGCTGGACCCTCGCCCGTACCGACCGGGCCGACGCGGCGGTGCAGGAGGAGGCGAGCGCGCTGCTGCGGCTCGTCGTACGGGACCGCGACCCGGAGGCCGTCGGCCGGGCCATCAGCGCCGCCGCCGTCGAGCTCGCCCTGGGCAGCTACCCGGGCTTCCACCTCACCGCCCCGCCCGGCAAGGGCACGGCCTACGGCGTCTTCGACACCGCCTACCTGCCGCGCGAGGCCGTCCGGCACGTGGCCGTCCTGCCGGACGGCACCCGGATGCCCGTCCTGCCGCCACAGCTGCGTCCCGCGCCGCGTGCCGCACCGGCCGACCGGCTGCCCGAACCGCTGCCGCCCGGCCCGACCCGGCGCGCACCGCTCGGGCTCGTCGCCGGTGCGCGCAGCGGCGACAAGGGCGGCAGTGCCAACGTCGGCGTCTGGGTGCGCGACGAGGACGCCTGGCGCTGGCTCGCGCACGAACTCACCGTCGAGAGGTTCCGGCAACTGCTGCCCGAGACCGCCGGCTTCGCCGTCGACCGGCACGTGCTGCCCCATCTGCGCGCCCTGAACTTCGTCGTCACCGGACTGCTCGGCGAGGGCGTCGCCTCCCAGGCCCGTTTCGACCCGCAGGCGAAGGCCGTCGGCGAGTGGCTGCGCGCCCGCCATCTGGAGATACCGGAGGAGCTGTTGAGGCGGGACAGGCGGGAGACGCGGCTGTGACCGTCCTGCGTTCCGCGCTCGACACGGCGAGCCCCGAATACGCCGCCCACCGGGCCGCCATGCTCGCCAAACTCGCGGAGATCGATGCCGAGCACGCCAAGGCGGTCGCCGGGGGCGGCGAGAAGTACGTCGCCCGGCACCGGGCGCGCGGCAAGCTCCTCGCCCGGGAGCGGATCGAACTGCTCCTCGACCCCGACACGCCGTTCCTCGAACTCTCGCCCCTCGCCGGCTGGGGAAGCGATCACGCGGTCGGCGCGTCGCTCGTCACCGGCATCGGCGTCGTCGAGGGCGTCCAGTGCCTCGTCACCGCCAACGACCCCACCGTGCGGGGCGGCGCCAGCAACCCCTGGACACTCAAGAAGTCGCTGCGGGCCAACGAGATCGCCCGCGCCAACCGGCTGCCGTGCGTCAGCCTCGTCGAGTCCGGCGGCGCCGACCTGCCGAGCCAGAAGGAGATCTTCATCCCGGGCGGCGCGCTCTTCCGGGACCTCACCCGGCTCTCCGCCGCCGGCATCCCGACCGTCGCCGTCGTCTTCGGCAACTCCACCGCCGGCGGCGCGTATGTCCCCGGCATGTCGGACCACGTCATCATGGTCAAGGAGCGCGCCAAGGTCTTCCTCGGCGGGCCGCCGCTCGTCCGCATGGCCACCGGGGAGATCAGCGACGACGAGTCGCTGGGCGGCGCGGAGATGCACGCCCGGACGTCCGGACTGGCCGACTACTTCGCCGTGGACGAGGCGGACGCGATCCGCCGGGCACGCCGCGTCGTCGCCCGGCTCAACTGGCCGTCCGTCGCGCTCGGCTCCGGGGACGCCCCGCTGTACGACGAGGACGAACTGCTGGGCGTCGTCCCCGCGGACCTGAAGGTCCCCTTCGATCCGCGCGAGGTCGTCGCCCGGATCGCCGACGGGTCCGACTTCGACGAGTTCAAGCCGCTCTACGGGCCCAGCCTCGTCACTGGCTGGGCGCGGCTGTTCGGCCGGCCGGTCGGCATCCTCGCGAACGCGCAGGGCGTGCTGTTCAGCCCCGAGTCCCAGAAGGCCGCGCAGTTCATCCAGCTCGCCAACCAGCGCGACATTCCGCTCGTCTTCCTGCACAACACCACGGGCTACATGGTCGGCCGCGACTTCGAGCAGGGCGGCATCATCAAGCACGGCGCGATGATGATCAATGCGGTGTCCAACTCCCGCGTCCCCCATCTGTCCGTCCTGATGGGCGCCTCCTACGGGGCCGGGCACTACGGCATGTGCGGACGGGCCTACGACCCGCGCTTCCTGTTCGCCTGGCCGAGCGCCAAGTCCGCCGTCATGGGCCCGCAGCAGCTGGCCGGCGTGCTGTCCCTCGTCGCCCGCGCGTCCGCCGAGGCGAAGGGACGGCCGTACGACGAGACGGCCGACGCGGAACTGCGCGCCCTGGTCGAGCGGCAGATCGAGGCGGAGTCGCTGCCGCTCTTCCTGTCCGGGCGGCTGTACGACGACGGCGTCATCGACCCGCGCGACACCCGCACCGTGCTCGGCCTGTGCCTGGCCGCGGTGCACGGAGCGCCCGTGGAGGGTGCGCGGGGCGGCTTCGGGGTCTTTCGGATGTGAGACGGGGGCTGTGATCGTGATCCGTTCCGTGCTGGTCGCCAACCGCGGTGAGATCGCCTGCCGCGTCTTCCGCACCTGCCGGGAGCTCGGCATCGCCACCGTCGCCGTCCACTCGGACGCCGACGCCGGAGCACTGCATGTGCGCGAGGCCGACGCCGCCGTGCGGCTGCCCGGCGTCGCGCCCGCCGACACCTATCTGCGGGCCGACGCGCTCGTACGGGCCGCCCTCGCGGCCGGCGCCGACGCCGTGCACCCCGGGTACGGCTTCCTCGCCGAGAGCGCCGGTTTCGCGCGGGCCGTGCTGGACGCCGGGCTGGTGTGGATCGGTCCGCCGCCGGACGCGATCGCGACCATGGCCTCCAAGACGCGTGCCAAACGGATCGCCACGGACGCGGGTGTGCCGGTGCTGGAGCCGCTGGATCCCGCACGGGTGGGCCCCGGCGACCTGCCCGTCCTCGTCAAGGCGGCGGCCGGCGGCGGCGGACGCGGCATGCGGGTCGTCCGCGACCTCGCGCTGCTGGGCGGCGAGGTGGCGTCCGCCCGGGCGGAGGCCGAGGCCGCCTTCGGGGACGGTGACGTCTTCGTCGAACCCTTCGTGGAGGGCGGCCGGCATGTGGAGGTCCAGGTGCTCGCCGACGCGCACGGCGAGGTCTGGGCGCTGGGCACGCGCGACTGCTCGCTCCAGCGGCGCCACCAGAAGGTCGTGGAGGAGGCACCCGCGCCCGGCCTCACGGAGAGCGTGCGGGACGCGCTGTGCGCCTGGGCCGTCGCGGTCGCCCGGGCCGTCGGCTACGTGGGCGCGGGGACGGTCGAGTTCCTGCTGGCGGACGGCCGTCCGTACTTCCTGGAGATGAACACCCGGCTCCAGGTCGAGCACCCGGTGACCGAGGCGGTGTACGGCGGGCTGGACCTGGTGGCGCTGCAACTGCGTGTCGCGGAGGGCGCGCGACTGGCCGGACAGCCGCGGCCGGTCGCGGCCGGGCACGCCGTGGAGGCACGGCTGTACGCGGAGGACCCGGGCCGGGACTGGGCGGCGCAGACGGGGACGCTCCACCGGCTGGCCGTACCGGGGAACGTCCGGGTGGACGCCGGGTACGCGGACGGTGATTCCGTCGGTCCGCACTACGACGCGCTCCTCGCCAAGGTCGTCGCCTGGGCCCCCACGCGCGCCGAGGCCGTGCGCCGGCTCGCGCACGCGCTGGAGCGCGCGGAGATCCACGGACCGTGCACCAACCGGGACCTGTGCGTGGCCGCGCTGCGGCATCCCGAGTTCGCCGACGGCATCCCCGACACCGGCTTCCTCGACCGCCGCCTCGCCGGGCTCACCGCGCCGCAGGACGCCCGCCTCGGCGCGCTGGCGGCCGCCCTCGCCGACGCGGCGGCACACGGGCACCGCCTCGGCGCCTGGCGCAACGTGCCGTCGCAGGCGCAGACCAAGCGGTACCGCTCCGAGCCGGACGGCACCGAGCACGAGATCCGGTACCGCCGCACGCGGGACGGCCTGGTCCCCGAGGACTGCCCCGGCGTACGGGTGCTCCACGCCGGAGCCGACCGCGTCGTCCTCGACGTCGGCGGGGTCGCCCGGACGCTGCCCGTCGCCTCCTACGGCACCCGCCTGCACGCCGGCCCGTACGCCCTGACCGCCCTGCCCCGGTTCCCCGACCCCGCCGACCGGCCCCCGGAGCCCGGGGCACTGCTCGCACCCATGCCCGGCACCGTCGTGCGCGTCGCGGACGGGGTCGGGCCCGGGGCGGACGTACGGGCCGGACAGCCGCTGCTGTGGCTGGAGGCCATGAAGATGGAGCACCGCGTGGTCGCGCCCACCGATGGCACGGTCAGCGCGCTGCACGTCGCCGCCGGCCGGCAGGTCGAGGCCGGGGCCCTGCTCGCCGTCGTGACCGCAGCCGGAACCGGTGCCGGAACCGATGCCGAAGCCAGTGCCGGAACCGATGCCGACACCGCTGCCGGCGCCGATGCCCGTGCCGCCACCGAGAAGGAGATCAGCCCATGAGCCTGGTCGAGTCCGGCGAACACCGGGCCCTGCGCGCGGCCGTCGCCGCCCTGGCCGCCCGGTACGGGCGCGCGTACATGGCCGCCGCCGTGCGCGACGGTACGCATGCGCGGGAGCTGTGGGCGGAGGCCGGCAAGCTGGGCTACCTCGGCGTGAACCTGCCCGCGGAGTACGGCGGGGGAGGGGCCGGCATCACCGAGCTCACCCTCGTCCTGGAGGAGCTGGGCGCCGCCGGCTGCCCGCTGCTCATGATGGTTGTCTCGCCCGCCATCTGCGGCACGGTCATCGCCCGTTTCGGCACCGAGGAGCAGAGGCGCGCCTGGCTGCCCGGACTCTGCTCCGGCTCCCTCGTCATGGCCTTCGGCATCACCGAACCCGAGGCCGGATCCAACTCCCACCGTCTGACCACGACCGCCCGGCGGGAGGGCGGCCAGTGGGTGCTGAACGGGCGCAAGGTCTTCATCTCCGGCGTCGACGCCGCCGACGCCACGCTGATCGTCGGACGCACCGAGGACGCCCGCACCGGCACCCTCAAGCCCTGCCTGTTCATCGTCCCGCGCGACGCCCCCGGGTTCACGCGGCGGCCCATCCCCATGGAAGTCGCCTCGCCGGAGAAGCAGTTCGAGCTGGTGCTGGACGATGTGCGGCTGCCCGGTGACGCCCTGGTCGGTGACGAGGACGCCGGACTGCTGCAACTGTTCGCCGGGCTGAACCCCGAGCGCATCATGACCGCCGCCTTCGCCGTCGGCATGGGCCGCCACGCCCTCGGACGGGCCGTCGACTACGCCCGCACCCGGCGGGTGTGGCGGGAGCCTATCGGCGCCCACCAGGCGATCGCGCATCCGCTCGCGCAGGCGCACATCGAGATCGAGCTGGCCCGGCTGATGATGTACAAGGCCGCGCAGCTGTACGACGCCGGTGACGACGCGGGTGCCGGGGAGGCCGCCAACATGGCCAAGTACGCGGCCGCGGAAGCCGCCGTGCGCGCTGTCGACCAGGCCGTGCACACCCTCGGCGGCAACGGGCTGACCACGGAGTACGGCCTGGCCGCGATGATCACGGCGACCCGGGTCACGCGCGTGGCACCGGTCAGCCGCGAGATGATCCTCAACTACGTGTCGCACCAGACGCTGGGGCTTCCCAAGTCGTACTGACGGAGAACTAGGACGTGGCCCATGCTGATCCGCCGCTCCCACGAAGACGGCGTCACCACCCTGACCCTCGACTCGCCGCACAACCGCAACGCCCTCTCCGCCGCTCTCGTCGGCGAACTCCACGACGCGCTCGGTGACGCGGTGCGGGACGCCGGGACGCGGGCCGTCGTGCTGACGCACACCGGCAACACGTTCTGCGCAGGCGCCGATCTGCGCGATCGCAGGCCGACCGGACCGGACGACCTCGTGCGGCTGCTCCGCACCATCCTGGAACTGCCCAAACCGGTCGTCGCCCGGGTCGCCGGACACGTCCGGGCCGGCGGGCTCGGGCTGCTCGGGGCCTGCGACATCGCGGTCGCGGGGGAGGACGCCTCGTTCGCCTTCACCGAGGCGCGCATCGGGCTCGCCCCCGCCGTCATATCCCTGCCGCTGCTGCCGCGCATCGACGCCCGCGCGGCAGCCCGGTACTACCTGACGGGTGAACGGTTCGACGCGCGGGAAGCGGCCCGCATCGGGCTGATCAGCGCGGCGGCCGAGGACCCCGGCAAGGCCCTGGAACCGGTGCTCGACGGACTGCGGCGCGGCTCCCCGCAGGGCCTCGCCGAGTCCAAGCGCCTGGTGACGGCCGGGGTGCTGCGCGCCTTCGACCGGGACGCCGACGACCTCGCCGCGTTGTCCGCCCGGCTCTTCGCCTCCGCCGAGGCCCGCGAGGGCATGACGGCCTTCCTGGAACGGCGGGACCCGGCATGGGCACGGTGACCGCCAGGAGCCCCAAGCAGGACCGCAGCAGAGCGACCCGGCAGCGCTTGCTGGACGCCGCCATCGCCTGCCTCGCGGAGCACGGCTGGGCCGGGTCGACCGTGGCGGTCGTCGCCGAACGGGCCGGTGTCTCCCGCGGTGCCGCCCAGCACCACTTCCGCACCCGGGAAGACCTCTTCACCGCCGCCGTGGAGTTCGTCGCGGAGGAACGGACGGCGGCGCTGCGCGCCACGCTCGCGGCGGCCGCCCTCATCGTCGGCCCGGCCCGCCGCTACGCGGTGGTCGCACAGCTGGCCGAGCTGTACACCGGCCCGCTCTTCCGCGCCGCGGTGCAGCTGTGGGCGGCCGCCGCGCACGAGGACCAACTGCGGCCCCGGGTGACCGCCCTGGAGGTCCGGCTCGGCCGGGAGACGCATCGCATGGCCGTCGAGCTGCTGGGCGCGGACGAACGCCGCCCCGGCGTCCGCGAGGCCGTCCAGGGCATCCTCGACATGGCCCGCGGCCTCGGGCTCGCCGACCTGCTGACCGACGACTCCGCGCGGCGCGCACGGGTGGTCGCGCAGTGGGCCCGGATGCTGGACGACGTGCTCGACAGTGAGCCGTTGGACAGGGGCCGCTGAGGGGAGGCGAACCATGAAGTTCGCGCCGCCGGGGCGGTTCTGCGAACGGGTCGACGTTCGCATCCCGGAGCGGTGTTGACGCGGCGGAGGCGCGCGGGGTACCGGTCGGACCCGAACAGGCCGACGCACGCGTCCCCGCCGGTCCTGCCCGGCGGGGACGCGTCACGCCCTGTGCCCTCAGGCCTTGACGCCCGAGGTGTCCTCGTAGCCCTCGACCTCGCGCGGGCTGCGCGGGCCCGGGCCCACGTAGCGGGCCGACGGGCGGACGAGGCGGCCCGTGCGCTTCTGCTCCAGGATGTGGGCGCTCCAGCCGGCCGTACGGGCGCAGGTGAACATCGAGGTGAACATGTGCGCCGGCACCTCGGCGAAGTCCAGGACGATGGCCGCCCAGAACTCCACGTTCGTCGCCAGGACGCGGTCCGGGCGGCGGTTGTGCAGCTCCTCCAGCGCGGCCTTCTCCAGCGCCTCGGCGACCTCGAAGCGCGGGGCGCCGAGCTCCTTGGCCGTGCGGCGCAGCACGCGGGCGCGCGGGTCCTCGGCACGGTAGACGCGGTGGCCGAAGCCCATCAGGCGCTCGCCCTTGTCCAGCGCGCCCTTGACGTACGCCATGGCGTCGCCGGTGCGCTCGATCTCCTCGATCATGCCGAGGACGCGGGACGGCGCGCCGCCGTGCAGCGGGCCGGACATGGCGCCGACCGCGCCGGAGAGGGCGGCGGCCACGTCGGCGCCGGTGGAGGCGATGACGCGGGCGGTGAAGGTGGAGGCGTTCATGCCGTGCTCGGCGGCCGAGGTCCAGTAGGCGTCGACGGCCTTGACGTGGCGGGGGTCGGGCTCGCCGCGCCAGCGCTTCATGAAGCGCTCGACCACGGTCTCCGCCTTGTCGATCTCGCGCTGCGGCACCATCGGCAGGCCCTGGCCGCGCGCCGACTGGGCGACGTACGACAGGGCCATGACGGCGGCGCGGGCGAGGTTGTCGCGGGCGGTGGCCTCGTCGATGTCCAGCAGCGGCTTCAGGCCCCAGACCGGGGCGAGCATCGCGAGCGCGGACTGGACGTCGACGCGGATGTCACCCGAGTGGACCGGGATCGGGAAGGGCTCGGCGGGCGGCAGCCCCGGGTTGAACGAGCCGTCGACGAGCAGTCCCCAGACGTTCCCGAAGGAGACGTTGCCGACCAGGTCCTCGATGTCGACGCCTCGGTAGCGGAGCGAGCCGCCTTCCTTGTCGGGTTCGGCGATCTCCGTTTCGAACGCGACGACTCCCTCGAGTCCGGGTACGAAGTCGGACATCAGGCGGCTCCTCATGATGTGTGCGACAAGCGACTGCTGACCGTGCCGGGATCTCCGGCCGGGCAAAAGACGTCGGCTGCGGTGTCTGTTCCTTCGTCGCCGAACCGGTTACGCGTCCACCTGAGCGGTTCGCGGTCCGTTTCGGTCAACCCGGTCATGCCCCGTGGGCGGGTACTTCACCCGGTTCTTCACCCGCCCTCCGCAGGATGCCGGAGTCGGCCCGGGCCGGACACGATAGCCGGTACTGTCCGATGGCCACAGCTGTCCACCCGTGATTTTGGTGGGTCCCCCTCATGCGAGGGAAGGTGATGTGCGGCACACAGCGGCGGACGGGGGCGTCCGTCCTGCAAGATGAGGGCCGTGTCCCACGCCGACGATCTCGACCCCGCCACCATGCGTGCCCAGTACCGCTCCGAAGGGCTGACGGAACGGGAACTGGCCGACAGTCCGTACGAGCAGTTCGCGCGGTGGTTCGCGCAGACGACCGCCAGCGGGCTCCTGGAACCCAACGCCATGATCGTCTCGACCGCCGACGCGGCCGGCCGGCCCAGCTCGCGGACCGTGCTCATGAAGGGCTTCGACGAGCAGGGCTTCGTCTTCTTCACGAACTACGGCTCCCGCAAGGCCGGGGAGATCGCCGCGAATCCCTACGTGTCGCTGCTGTTCCCCTGGCACTCGCTGGCCCGCCAGGTCATCGTCACCGGGACGGCCGAGCGGGTGAGCCGCGAGGAGACGGCCGCGTACTTCCACTCGCGGCCGCACGGCTCGCAGATCGGCGCCTGGGCCAGCGCGCAGTCCTCGGTGGTCTCCTCGCGGGCCGAGATCGACGCGGCCTACGAACGGCTGGCCGCCCGCTACCCGGAGGGCGAGCCCGTGCCGCTGCCCCCGCAGTGGGGCGGCTTCCGTGTGGCGGCGGAGACCGTGGAGTTCTGGCAGGGCCGCGAGAACCGCTTGCACGACCGGCTGCGGTACGTGCGGGAAGAGGCGGAGAAGAAGGCGGAAGGGGCGGCCGGCTGGCGCGTGGAGCGGCTCTGCCCGTAGCGCCGGGCGGAGGACCCCCGAACGCAGACGATCCGTGGGCCGGTGACCGCCGCGCCTGAGCGGCGCGGCGGTGCCAAGCCGGACGGACTTGGCGGCCCACGGATCGGGTGACTGCATGGGATTGGCCGGCGGCGCCGGCACCGCGTACTACGCGACAACGGGCGCTAGCCCGCAGTCACCTCACGCGTCCGGAAAGAAATCATGTCCCGAACCACCTCCCTTCTCGTGTGCCCCACAGCCTAGGAACCGGCTTTCGCCGCGACAACCGAATTTCCGGTGGCCCGATTTCGCGGAAGACGGCGCGGTGCCGGGCGTGGTCGAGTTGAATGACCCGTCGTGCAGGACATGCAGACGCGTCCAGCAGGGGGTATCCCGTGACCGCTCCACACCACTCAGGGCCGGCCGCGGCGGCCTCCGACAGCGACGACCACGATCTGCTGGCGGCGCTCCTCGACGGCATGGACGCCGCGTTGTGCGCCTTCGACGCGGACGGCACCGTCACCCACTGGAACCGCGAGGCCGAGCGGATACTCGGCTGGTCCGCCGAGGAGGCCGTCGGCCGTCGCGGGCTCGCCGGCTGGGCCGTGCGGGAGGCGGACGCCGAGGAGGTCACCGGCCGGCTGCTGGGCGTGATGAAGTCACCGGGCCGGCAGGTCGACGAGTTCGCGCTGCTGACGAAGGACGGCGGGCGGGTCCTCGTACGCGTCCAGTCCTCCGCCGTGCCCGGCGCGGACGGCAGACCCGCCGGCGTCTACTGCGCCTTCAGCGAGGTCCACACCCAGCTCGACCTGGAGCGGTCCGTCGCGCTCAGCGAGGCGCTCTTCGGCGACGCGTCGTGGGGCGTGGTGCTGGTCGACGCGGACCTGCGCCCCGCCCTCGCCAACGCGCACGCCGCGCGGGCCCTGCGCAGCAGCCGCACGGCACTGCTGGGACGGCCGCTCGGCGATCTGCTCGACCAGGGCGTGGAGGAGGTCGAGACCGCCCTGCAGCACGTCCTGGCGGCCGGCGCGCCGCCCGCGCCCACCGAGCTGTGGGTATCCGTCCGGGGCGCCGGGGGCGGCGGCAACGACCGGCCGGAACGGCGCTGCTGGCGCAGCGGTTTCGTGCGGCTGTCCAGCCCGCTCGTCGAGGAGCCCGTGCCGCTGGGCGTCGCCTGGCTCTTCCTCGACGTCACGAAGTCGCGGCTGGCCGAACAGGAGAACGCGCGGCTGCGCTTCCGCACCAGCCAGTTGCACCGGGCGGGGCGGGCGGTCGCCGAGTGCGAGGACCCGATGGAGGCCGCCGCGCTCTACATGGACTTCGCGCTGGCCGGCTTCGCCGACCACGCGCTGATCGACCTGCTCACCGACCCGCGGCCGGCCCCGGACGCGCCGATCCGCCTGGTCCGCGCCGCGGTGACGCCGGCCGGCCCGCCGGGCCAGTGCCCGGTCGCCGGCGGCGGGCTTCCCGTGCCGTACCGGGAGGGCCACCCGGCGCTCCAGGCCGTGGAGCGGTGCGGCTCCGTACGGGCCGCCTCCGACCGCTCGCGCGACTGGGCGGCGGCCCGCAAGTGGCCCGACGGCACCCAGCACGCCCTCTCCACCGCCCTCCGCAGCCGCGGGCGCACCCTCGGCGCCCTCACCTTCCTCCGCGGCCCCTCCCGCCGCCCCTTCGACCGCGCGGACGCGACATACGCGGAAGACATCGCGGGCCGCGTGGCGGCCTCCCTCGACCTGGCCGACCGGGGCACGGCCCGGCACCCGCTGTAAGCGGCGACCCCCACGGCCCCCGGTCCGGTCCGGGTTCTCTTCTGTCCATTCCGCCGGGCCCTCGCCGTCCCGGCCGGTCGCCGTTGCGGCGGGAAGAGGGTGGGGATCGGTGATCCCCCACGGCCCCCGGGCCGGTCCAGGTTCTCTTCTCCGCCGGGGTGGTACGGGCTGAGGTGGTGTCCATTCCGCCGGGCCCTCGCCGTTTCGGCCGGTCGCCGTTGCGGCGGGAAGAGGGTGGGGATCGGTGATCCCCCGCGGCCCCCGGGCCGGTCCGGGTTCTCTTCTCCGCCGCGACGCCGAGCAGCCAGGACGTTCGTGTCCGGCGGTGCCGAACCGGCCTGACGGCCGGGGTGGTACGGGCTGAGGTGGTGTCCCTTCCGCCGGACCCTCGCCGTCCCGGCCGGTCGCCGTTGCGGCGGGGAGGGGGTGGGGGATCGGTGATCCCCCACGGCCCCCGGGGCCCGGGCCGAAACTGGGCAGCCGGCCGCACGGCCTAGCGGTGGCGGAAGAAGATGCGGTCCGCGTACGCGTCCAGGATCTGGCCGTTCCATTCGTGGCCGCCGTCCACGTTGCCGGAGCGGAGCATCGGAGGGGTGTGGCCGCGGTCGGCGAGTTCGCCGGCGGCCGTGGCGACGACGGCCTGGAGGAGGGCGGTGGCCACGACCGTGGACGCCGGGCCGAACGGGGCGTCGACGCCCTCCGCACGGAGCTCCGCGTCCCCCACCGCGATCTTGGTGTCGAGGACGAGGTCGCAGTGGTCCTTCAGGAACGTTCCGGACGCGTGCCGCGATTTCGTCTCCTCCGCGTAGGCGAGCGACGTCACACCGATGACCTTCAGCCCGAGCGCGCGGGCGTTCACGGCCATCTCCACGGGCAGGGAATTGCGCCCGGACAGCGACACGACGATCAGTACGTCGCCGGCCCGTGCCGGGCTGCTGTCGAGGACGGCGCCGGCGAGCCCGTCCACGCGCTCCAGCGCGCTGCCGAGCGTGGCCGGCACCACGTCGACGCCGACGGCGCCCGGCACGGCCAGGAGGTTCATGAGCGCGAGGCCGCCGGCTCGGTAGACCACGTCCTGGGCGGCGATCGCGGAGTGGCCGGCACCGAAGACGAAGAGCCGGCCGCCGGCCACGACGGCGTCGGCGAGCAGGGAGCCGGCGGCGGCGATGCGGCCGGCCTCCTCGTCGCGCACGCGCCGCAGCAGCGCGACCGCGGCGTCGAAGAACTGGCCGGCCAGCTCGTTCTCGCTCATCGCTGCGCAGCTCCTTTCGCGTCGGCGCGCCGATCACGTTGCGGGCTGGACCGGGGCCCTGTCAATACGACGGGCCCGGCTGAGGCGTCCACGACCCCCTTGTCGGTGCGATGCGTCAGAATTGGTGAGAGGGCCAGCGCACGACTTATCGAGGGGCACGCATGTCCGGACTGATCGACACCACGGAGATGTATCTCCGCACCATCCTTGAGCTGGAAGAGGAAGGTGTGGTCCCCATGCGCGCCCGCATCGCCGAGCGGCTCGACCAGAGCGGCCCCACTGTGAGCCAGACCGTGGCCCGCATGGAGCGGGACGGCCTGGTCACCGTCGCCGGCGACCGGCATCTGGAGCTCACCGAGGAGGGCCGCCAGCTGGCGACCCGCGTCATGCGCAAGCACCGGCTGGCCGAGTGCCTGCTGGTCGACGTGATCGGCCTGGAGTGGGAGCAGGTGCACGCCGAGGCCTGCCGCTGGGAGCACGTGATGAGCGAGGCCGTGGAGCGCCGCGTGCTGGAGCTGCTGCGCCACCCGACGGAGTCCCCGTACGGCAACCCCATCCCGGGCCTGGACGAGCTGGGCGAGAAGGCCGAGCCCGACCCGTTCCTCAACGACGGCATGGTCAGCCTCATGGACCTCGAGTCCGGCACCGAGGGCAAGACCGTGGTCGTCCGCCGTATCGGCGAGCCCATCCAGACCGACGCCCAGCTGATGTACACCCTGCGCCGCGCGGGAGTGCAGCCCGGTGCCGTGGTCAGTGTGACGGAGTCGCCCGGTGGGGTGATGGTGGGCAGCAGTGGCGAGGCCGCCGAGCTCCCGTCCGAGATCGCGGCGCACGTCTTCGTCGCCAAGCGCTGACCAGCGCCGTTGCGCGCCACCGCGTACGTATTCCGTACGTAGGGACGATACGCACGGCCGCCGGACGGGCGGCCCGCCCGGCGGGTCGCCGCCCTCCGCTTCCCGGTGGTGTCGGCTATGGTCAACGCCCTTGATTCCGGGCGGGAATCGCCGGAATCGGCGCGCATGCGCCCGCGGCATGCCACGCTGGCGCTGAGGCATATGCGCGTACGCCGCGACCTGGGGAGGGGGCATGCGCATGAGGGCAGTGGGCCGCACGTCCGCCCTGTCGCACCCCTGTGCCCTCCACGACGGCAAAGGGCCCCGGCTCCCGCACGGGCAGCCGGGGCCCCACCTCCCCGTTTTCCCCCGTGGCGACCCGGAGCCCCGAGCTCTCAGGGTGCGCCGCGCGGACCTTCTTCCCCGAGCGGTCCGCGCCCAGGTCGATTTCTCCCCTTGTCGACGCTGGCCAATCCTGTGGCCAGGTCACTCGAACGAGGGGTGTTGTGCGTCGGAGCCATGCGCTCGAATGCGAGTTCCATAGGGTTGGAGAGCTGCTCGGGGGAGAAGTGGGGGTGCCAGGACTCATGGTGCGGCGCATCGATGTGAACGGGAGCGGCGGCGTGCGTCTCGCCGCCTGGGAGTTCGCCGACCCGCCCCAGAAGGGCGACAGCCCGGTCGCCGAGGCCGGAGGCGGCGGTGTCCTGCTGCTGCACGGACTGCTGGGCCGGGCCGCGCACTGGGCGGAGACGGCCCGCTGGCTCTCGCCCCGCTATCGCGCCATCGCCCTCGACCAGCGCGGGCACGGCCGCAGTGAGAAGCCGGTCAGCGGCCCCTATGTCCTCGATGCCTATGTGGCCGATGCCGAGGCCGTCATCGAGCAGCTCGGCCTCGCGCCCGTCACCCTCATCGGGCACGCGATGGGCGCGCTCACGGCCTGGCAGCTGGCCGCCCGCCGGCCGGACCTGGTCCGGGCGCTGGTCATCCTCGACATGCGGGCCTCCGCCCTCGGCGCGGCCACCCAGCGGCAGTGGACGGAGTGGTTCAGGTCCTGGCCGGTGCCCTTCGCCACGCTGGCCGATGTGCGCCGCTGGTTCGCCGAGGAGGATCCGACGCTGGAGCGTCCCGCCCCGGCCCGGGGCGACTTCTACGCCGAGGTGATGGCCGAGCGGGCCGACGGCTGGCGTCCGCTGTTCTTCCGCCGCCAGATGCTGCTGGCCCGTGAGGCCTACGCGCACGACGCGCACTGGGAGGAGCTGGCGCTGGTCGAGTGCCCGACGCTCGTCGTGCGGGGGCTCGACGGCGCGCTGGGCCGGGCGGAGGCCCAGGAGATGGTCCGCGTCCTGCCCCGCGGACACTACGCCGAGATCCCGGACGCCGGGCATCTCGTCCACTACGAGCAGCCCGACGGCTGGCGCCGGGTCGCCGAGCCCTTTCTGGAGGCGGCGGTCCCCGCCTGAGCGCTCCGCCGGGAGTCCGCCACGTCACCCTGCGGGTGCGTGGTGGCTGGTCGCGCGGTTTCCCGCGCCCCTTCGCGGCCCCCCGGACCATCTCGGGCGCATTAATTCAACGAGCGTTGACATAAGGCGCCGCCGGGTGTGCACTGGAAGGGAGGCGGTACAGCGGACACGCCTCTGAGCGACGCACCCCCGGGAGCTGTCATGTCACCCCGAACCGATCCCCCGTTCGACGCGGATGTGCTGGTCGTCGGAGCCGGCCCGACCGGGCTGCTGCTCGCGGGAGATCTCGCCGCCGCCGGTGTGCGGGTCGTCCTGCTGGAGCGCCGCGACCAGGAGTCCAACCTCACCCGCGCCTTCGCCGTGCACGCCCGCACGCTCGAGGTGCTCGACATCCGCTCGCTCGCCGAGCGGCTGCTCGCCACCGGCGACTTCCTCTCCGGCATCCGCTTCTTCGGCCCCACCCGGGCCGATCTGACGGCGCTTCCCAGCCGTTTCGCCGGTGTCCTGATGACCCCCCAGTACGAGACCGAGCGGCTGCTGGAGGAGCGCGCCGTCGAGCACGGCGCGGAGATCCGGCGCGGCGCCCGGGTGACCGGCGTGCGCCAGGACGCGGACGGCGTCACCCTGGACGTCGGGCCCGCCGAGGGGGACGGCGGCCCCCTCGCCCTGCGCGCCCGGTACGCCGTCGGCGCGGACGGCGTGCACAGCGCCGTCCGGCAGGCGCTCGGCATGCCCTTCCCCGGCCGGTCCGTGCTGCGCTCGGTCATGCTCGCCGATGTGCGGATGGACACCGCGCCCGGTGAGGTGCCCGCCTTCCGGGGTGTCGCCGAGGGTTTCGCGTTCGTCGCCTCCTTCGGCGACGGCTGGTACCGGGTCATCGCCTGGGAGCGCGGCAGCGACCTGCCCGCCGACGCCCCCGTCGACATGGACAGCCTGCGCGCCGTCACCCGGGCCGCCTTCGGCACGGACTTCGGCATGCGGGACGCCCGCTGGACCTCCCGCTTCCACAGCGACGAGCGCCAGGTGCCCCGCTACCGCGACGGCCGCGTCTTCCTCGCGGGTGACGCCGCCCACGTCCACTCGCCCGCCGGCGGCATGGGCATGAACACCGGGATGCAGGACGCCGCCAACCTCGGCTGGAAGCTCGCCGCCGTCGTCAAGGGCCAGGCCGACGACGGCCTGCTCGACAGCTACCACGACGAGCGCCATCCCGTCGGCAGGCTCGTGCTGCGCGCCAGCGGCGGCCTGGTGCGCGCGGCCCTGGCCAACTCCCGTGCCACCCGCGGTCTGCGCAACGCGGCCATCCTCGGCGCCTACCTCACGCCCTTCGCCGTGCGCCGTGCCGCCCTCTTCGTCTCCGGGCTCGGCATCCACTACCCGGCGCCGCCCGGCTCGCACCCCCTCGTCGGCCACCGGGCGCCCGACCTGCCGCTCGCCGAGCGCGACGGCGCCCCGGCCCGGCTGTACGAGGCGCTCCGCGCCGGCACGTACGTACGCGTCCTGCCGCGCGGCGCCAACGCCCCGGCGGCGACGGGGAAGTTCCCCGTCATCACCGTCACCCGTGCCGACGCGAGCGGGACGAGTCTGCTGGTGCGGCCCGACGCGTACGTGGAGCAGGCCGCGGAGATGTCGCCCGGGTGAGCCCGGCCGGACACCCCCGGGGCCCTCAGCCCTTGGTGACCGCCGCCAGGATCTCCGGCAGGCGCCGCGCCACCTGCGGGGCCGCGAACCGCAGGCCGCACCGGGCGGCCAGCAGGCCGTAGCCGGCGCCGGCGGGCACGAGGGCCCACAGCAGGGCCGGCGAGTCCATCGAGTGCAGCCAGAGCGCCAGTCCGAGGAAGGGCAGGCACAGGGCCGCGCTCACCAGCGCGCCGAGCAGCATGCTCATCCAGGCGATGCCGGCCTGCCCGGGCGCGACGTTCTTGAACGCGCCCTCCTGCGGGATCGAGTACGGGTACCGCACCGACGCCGTCGCGCCCGTCGCGAACAGCGCGCCCACCACGGCCAGGCACAGCCCCCAGACCATCGGCATGCTCCGCCAGTCGCCCGTCAGCCCGGCCGTGACGAACACGACCAGCGTGACGTACGGGACGGCGATCAGTGCGATGGCCAGCGCGCGGGCGCGCAGTTCGGCGTACGCGTCGCGCGGCGAGGCGATCGTCTGGAGCACCATCCAGAACGCCGATCCGTCCTGGCCGAACTGGTTGGACATCTGCATGCCCAGCATGAAGGCCGCGAGGAAGGAGTAGTAGATGCTGCCGTTGCCCTGCGCGGCGTTGACGACCGGGATCACCAGGCCCATGAGCAGCGCGGACGTCCAGCCCATCTTCATCTTGGGGTCACGGGCCATGTAGCGCAGGGAGCGCTGCATGACCGTGCCGGTCCGGCCGCCGGGCAGCAGCGCGGCCGCCCCGGAACCCGGCCGCGCCTTCCGGCCGGTGGTCCGCTTCGGGTCGGCGGCGCCGATCGTGGAGGCGTCCGCCGACGTCATCGACGTGGCCAGGACGCGCTGCCACCACCACAGCACCGCGGCCAGCGCCACGGCGGTCAGGGCCAGGTCGAGCGCCGCCCGTCCGTACGCGCCCTCGCTCGCCGCGCGGACCGCGTCCAGCGCCGAGCCCGGCGGCACCCAGCGCGCCACGTCCGCCATGGGCTCCAGCCGGGCCAGCCCGTGGGTGGTGTCCAGCTTGTTCATGGCGAGGCTGACGAACTGCATCCCGACGGCCACGATCAGGCCGCTCAGCAGGGCCAGTTCGCGGCCCTTGCGGCTGGTCAGCAGCCGGACGTTGGCGGTCGCGACCGCTCGTGCCAGCGCCAGGCACAGCAGCAGGGCCAGCAGCGCGGCCGGCACGCCGACGACGAACGCGACGGCGTTGTGCGCGGTGGCGATGACGGAGCCGATGAACATGATCAGGGTGAAGCCGGGGCCGATGCCGACCACCGAGGCCGCCAGCAGCGCCACCACGAGCGGACCGGGCCGCAGCGGCAGCATCACCAGCTTGGTGGTGTCCAGGGTCTCGTCGCCGCCGGAGAAGAAGAGCGGTACGACCGCCCAGCCGAGCGCCAGCACGGCCGCGAGCGGCACGGTCAGGGCGGCGGCGTGCGCGTCGCCGCGCAGCAGGACCAGTCCGAGCAGCTGGAGCGCCGCGAAGAGCGCGGTGAGGACCAGCGAGGTGATGTAGACGGCCTTGCGGCCGGAGGACTTGAGCAGGCCGTTGCGCAGCAGAGCCAGCTTGATCCGGACGAGCGTGGAGAGGAGGACGGGGGTCGTGGCGGTGGGGGTGCTCATCGCGCGCTGCCGCCCAGCCAGTCGAGGTTCTCGTCCGTGCCCCGCGCCCGCGCGCCGACCAGTTCGAGGAAGGAGTCCTGGAGGGTCGGCGCGGAACCGCGCACCTCGGCGAGCGGACCCTGGGCGCGGATGCGGCCCGCCGCCATGACCGCGACCCAGGAGCAGAGGGATTCCACCAGCTCCATCACATGGCTGGAGAAGATCACGGTGGCGCCCGAGGCGGTGTAGCGCTCCAGCACCGTGCGGATCGTCTGTGCGGACACCGGGTCGACACCCTCGAACGGCTCGTCGAGGAAGAGGACTTCGGGGTTGTGCAGCAGCGCGGCGGCCAGACCGATCTTCTTGCGCATGCCGGTGGAGTAGTCGATCACCAGCTTGTGCTGGGCGCCGGCGAGGTCGAGTACGTCGAGGAGCTGGGTGGCCCGCTTGTCGACCTCGTCGCCGGGCAGACCGCGCAGCCGGCCGGTGTAGGCGAGCAGTTCGCGGCCGGACAGCCGCTCGAACATCCGCAGGCCCTCGGGCAGGACGCCGATCCGGGCCTTCACCGCCGCCGGGTCCTGCCAGACGTCGTGCCCCGCGATCTCCACCCGGCCGGCGTCCGGCCGGAGCAGCCCGGTGACCATGGAGAGCGTCGTCGTCTTCCCCGCGCCGTTCGGGCCGACCAGGCCGACGAACCGGCCGGCGGGTATCTCCAGGTCGATCCCCGCGACCGCCACCTGCCGGCCGAAGCTCTTCCAGAGTCCTTCGATCCGCACGGCGGCGGACCTGCCCTGCTCCGCCGCGGGCGCCGCTTCCTGTTCCACTTGCTTTCCTCGTTCCCCGTGTGGGTGTGGTGCTGTGGGGAACGCGCGTCCGGCCGGACGGCCGTTGGGCCCGCCCCCGGTCTCAGGCTAAGGGCGGGCCGGAGCGGGGGCAGCTGACAAATGTCAGCGATCGGGGGCGGGCACAGAAGGAGGAGGGCACCCGGCGGATTTCAGCGGCAGCGCGCGTCGGCCGCCTCGCGGCCGCAGGCGTACGCGAGGGCGCTGACGAGCTCCTCGGCGTCCGGCAGCCAGCGGTTGGCCGCCGTCGGCTGGCGGGCCCACTGCACGGGGCCGCGGTTGCCGACGCGGGTCGGCGGCGCCACCACGTAGTCGCCCTCGCCCCGCGGGATCAGGTCCAGCGAGGCGGGCGACCAGCCGAGCTTGCGCGCCGCGTCGGCCACCTTGAGGGCGCCGCCCGGCAGTACGAAGAACAGCATCCGGCGGAAGGGCGTGCAGGTGATCGGCCCGAGCTGGATCTCCATCCGCTCCATCCGGGCCAGCGCCAGGAAGCCGGCCGACTCGGAGACGTCCAGCGCGTCGAAGGTCCGCCCCGTGGGCAGCAGCACCGAGGCACGGGGCTGCTTGGCCCAGATCCGGCGCGCGGCCGACGCGCTGCCGGTGGCCTGGGCGGCCCAGTCCGGCCGCGACGGGTGCGCCCCCGGCGCGGGGCAGTCGAGCTCGCCGCACGAGCAGCGCTCGCGGCCGCTGTCGGCCTCCAGCCAGGTGCCGGCGAATACGTCCCAGTGCCGCTCTTCCGCGTACCGCACGGCCGCGTCGAGCACGCGCTCGCGTTCACCGCGCTGTTGGGGAATGTGCGGGGCTCCTACTCCGATGGTCTCTTCCACGTCCATCACAACTTCCCTCGTCACCGGGGGTTACGGCTCTGGGCCGGGCTTGTCCGCCTCGTCCCCCTCCGGGTGGTGACAGCACATGGGGCGCACGGATGCATGTACGGGGGCGCAGGCGGGGGTTCGCCGCCGCGAAGGGGTAGCCACTGCGGGGCACCTCGGATCCCACGGGGCCTCTCGCGTCATTCACAGCAATTCCGGCAAGTCCCGCATTCTCCGGATATTCAGGGGGCAAAGATCACGGGTGAAGGCGTTCACAGCCGTCTTGGCCGTCTCAGTCGCTCCGCCTCGCGCGGTCCACGTCGTGATCGCGTTCGGCATTGCGAACGCATAGCAGTCTCAGGGGGTACACCATGGCCGCACGGCCACTCGTCGCCCGGCAGCCGAACGAACGGCTGCAGGCGCTGATCCAGGAGGCCGGCTGTTCCAACGCCGGTCTGGCGCGCCGCGTCAACATGTGCGGCGCCGAGCACGGTCTCGATCTGCGGTACGACAAGACGTCCGTGGCGCGCTGGCTGCGCGGGCAGCAGCCGAGGGGGCGGGCGCCGGCCGTCATCGCCGAGGCGCTCGGGCGCAAGCTCGGCCGCACCGTCACGATCGACGAGATCGGCATGGCCAACGGGAAGAACCTCGCGTCCGGCGTCGGACTGCAGTTCTCTCCCACTGTTCTGGGGGCTATCGAGCAGGTTTGCGAGCTGTGGCGCAGTGACGTCGGACGGCGGGACTTCCTGAGCGGAACGTCCGTCGCGTCGTCCGCCCTTGTCGAACCGAGCCGGGACTGGCTGATCACCGCCGCCGATCCGCAGGTCGCGCGCAGCGCGGGCGCCCGGGTCGGGGTGTCCGACGTCGAGGCGGTGCGGGCCACCACCGAGGCGCTCGTCGAGCTCGACCACCGGTACGGCAGCGGGCATGTACGCCCCGTCGTCGTCCACTATCTGAACAGCGTCGTCTCCGGTTTGCTGGCGGGCTCGTACCGGGAGGCCGTCGGGCGGGAGCTGTTCGCCGCCGTCGCGCGGCTGACCGAGCTCGCGGGGTACATGGCCGTCGACACCGGGCAGCCCGGGCTCGCCCAGCGCTACTACATCCAGGCGCTGCGGCTCGCCCAGGCCGCGGGGGACCGCGGATACGGGGGGTACGTGCTGGCCGCCAGCATGAGCCACCTCGCCGCCTCCCTCGGCAACCCGCGCGAGATCGCGCAGTTGGCGAAGGCCGCGCAGGAGGGGGCACGGGGGCACGTCACGCCCCGGGCCGAGGCCATGTTCTACGCCGCCGAGGCGCGCGGCCACGCGCTGCTCGGCGACGCGCGCTCCTGCCAGACCGTCGCCGCCAAGGCCGTCTCGCGGCTGGAGGCCGCCGACAACGACACGGACTCGGGCGACGACCCGTCCTGGATCCGCCACTTCGACCAGGCGTACCTCGCCGACGAACTGGCGCACTGCCACCGCGATCTCGGCCAGGCCGAGGCCGCGCGGCGGCACGCGGAGGAGGCCATCGCGGGGCATCCGCGCGGCCGTGTGCGACGGCGGGCGATCGGCATGCTGCTGCTGGCCACGGCCCATGTGCAGCAGCGCGAGATCGAGGAGGCCTGTGTGACGGGCACCCGGGCGCTGGAACTGCTCGGGACGCTGCGGTCGAACCGGGGCGCGGAGTACCTGGAGGACTTCCAGCAGCGGTTGGAGCCGTACCGGGAGGAATCGGTGGTGCGGGAGTTCGGGGCGCGGATGGAGGTCCAGGCGGCGTAACAGTTCCGGGGCGGCCGTGTCACGGCCGCCCCCTCCCCGCCGGGGGGAACGGGCGAACGCGGGAGCGAACCGGTAGCGTGAGCCGCCGGTTTGGTCAGCCCGCACAGCCCTAGGAGTCCCCGTGACGCAGAGCGGACAGGGAAACGAGCCGCAGCCGCGGCCCGCGCACGACGGCGTCGCGCGTTCACCCCTCCCGCCGGAGGTGCCGGGCGGCGACTCCGAGGCCACCCAGTACCTGCCCCCGGTCGGAAACCCGGCCGGCAGCCCGCCCATACCCGGCGCACCCGGGGTGTACGGGGCCTACGGGGCATCCTCCTCCTCCGACGCCACGCAGCTGCTCCCGCCGACCAGGCCCCCCGGCGAGCCCGCGCCCTTCGGCGACGCGGATCCCACGCAGTTCCTGCCGCCGGTGGGCGGAGCCCCGTTCGAGCACAGCGAGCCCACCCAGGTCCTGCCGCCCGTCACCGGGCCGTCCGCCGAGGCCGGGCGCTCCACCCCCGCCGAGTTCGACACGCTGTTCCGCTCCTCCGCCGCCGCGGCCACCCAGCGGTTCTCGCCCCTGCCGCCCCCGCCGGGCGCCGGCCCCGCCCCCACGCCGCCGCACGGCGCGCCGCCCGCCCCCGCCACGGCGCCGCGCCCGGCCGCCGTACCGCCGCACTCGGCGCCGCCCGCCGGCCCGCACGCCGCGCAGTACGCCGCCCCGCCGCCGCCTCCGCCCGCCGCGCGGCGCAGGTTCTCGCCCGCCGTGATCGTCGGTGCGGTCGTCGCCGGCTGCGCCGTCGCCGGGCTCGGCGCCGGCGCGCTGCTCAGCGGCGGGGGCGACAAGAGCGGACCGCAGAACGCCGCCGCGGCCAGCGACGCGCCGGGCGGCGGGACCTCCCAGGACGACGGCGGTGCGAAGGACGGCGGCAAGACGGACAAACCCGCCGATCCCGCCGAGGCGCAGGCCAAGGCGCTCGACGCGCTGCTGAAGGACAGCGGCAGCAGCCGCGGCGCCGTCATCAAGGCCGTGGACGCCACCCGCGCGTGCAAGGACCTCGATAAGTCCGCGACCGATCTGCGGGACGCCGCCGGCCAGCGCAACGGGCTCGTCACGCGACTCCAGCAGACCACCGTCGACAAGCTGCCCTCGTCCACCGAGCTCACCGGAGCGCTGACCAAGGCGTGGCAGGCGTCCGCCTCCGCCGACACGCACTACGCGGCCTGGGCCGACCAGGTGCGCGGCAAGCACGGTTGCGTCAAGGGCCACGCCCGGCCCAGCGGGGACTCGGTGGCCGGCGACCGCGCCAGCGGCGATGCCACCGCTGCCAAGAAGAGGGCGGCCGACCTGTGGGCCCCGATCGCCCAGAAGTACGGACTGCCGAAGCGGGAGTGGACGCAGCTGTGAGCCGCGCCCGGCGGGAACGTACGATCGACTGCTGTGCAAGGTTCGGAGAAGTCTTCCCGCCGCGGCCGCCGCTCGACCACCATGGACGGTATGCCGCTCAATGACATGCCGTGGTGGCGCTGGCGTGCGAATGTGCGCTCCGCGCTGCACATGCTCTCGGACCCGGTCTTCCAGCGAGAGTGCTGGCTCGCCGGCCGTGCGGGGTACGGGGACGTGACCGACGCCGTCTACCGGCTGGTGGAGGACTCCTGGCTGGACAACTGGTCGGCCGAGAAGTACGTCGGCACGGTGTTCCGGGACTCGGGCGAGGCCGCGCTGGTCGACACGGCGGTACTGCGGGTGCTGCGGATCATGCACCAGGTGGGGGCGGACGCGCCGGTGTCGGCGTACCTGGAGCACCACGGCTGGGCCGAGGCCGTGCGGGCGGCACGCGAGGCGCACGTCCGGCTGGCCGTGAACGACGGCGACGATCCGGAGGCCCCGCCGCGCACGCTGGACGTGCTGGAGGCGCTGACCAGGCTCTGAGGTGTGCGACGCTATTGGGCTATGAACGCCTCGCAGCCCTCCGAACAGTACGTCCTCACCCTGTCCTGCCCGGACCGGCGGGGCATCGTGCACGCGGTGTCCAGCTACCTCTTCATGACCGGCTGCAACATCGAGGACAGCCGGCAGTTCGGCGACCAGGACACCGGGCTCTTCTTCATGCGGGTCCACTTCGCGGCGGAGCCGCCGGTGACCGTGGAGAAGCTGCGGGCCAGTTTCGCGGCGGTCGGGGACTCGTTCGGCATGGACTGGCAGATCCACCGGGCCGACGAGCGGATGCGCGTCGTGCTGATGGTGTCGAAGTTCGGGCACTGCCTGAACGACCTGCTGTTCCGCGCGAGCATCGGCGCGCTGCCGGTCGAGATCGCGGCGGTCGTCTCCAACCACACCGACTTCGCCGAGCTCGTCGGGTCGTACGGCGTCCCCTTCCACCACATTCCGGTGACGAAGGAGAACAAGGCCGAGGCGGAGGCCCGGCTCCTGGAGATCGTGCGTTCCGAGAACGTCGAGCTGGTGGTACTCGCCCGTTACATGCAGGTCCTCTCCGATCAGCTGTGCAAGGAGCTGTCGGGCCGGATCATCAACATCCACCACTCCTTCCTGCCGAGCTTCAAGGGCGCGAAGCCGTACCACCAGGCGCACGCGCGCGGTGTGAAGCTGATCGGGGCGACGGCGCACTACGTCACGGCCGACCTCGACGAGGGCCCGATCATCGAGCAGGAGGTCGAGCGCGTGGGGCACGAGGTCACGCCGGAGCAGCTGGTGGCGATCGGGCGGGACGTGGAGTGCCAGGCGCTGGCGCGGGCCGTGAAGTGGCACAGCGAGCACCGCGTTCTTCTGAACGGGACGCGGACCGTCGTGTTCGCGTAGGCGTCACATACGCGACAGCGACGCCGTCGCGTACAGGACGTCCCTCACCGCTTCCTCGTCTCCCTGCCGGCCGGCTGCCGCGTCGTGGGGTGGGACATGACCCGCGGCCAGCCGGCAGAACTCCAGGGCGTCCAGGGCCACATGGGCCACCGTCCTCTCCTCGGTGGCGCGGGCGGCCGGGGAGTCCAGCGGGATGTACCAGTGACCGCCCCCGTTGCCCTCGATCTCCAGGTGGAGGGTGCGCCCCGGCGCGCCCGCGGCGACGAGCGTGGGGGCCGGCGGGGCGAGGCCCGCGCGCCGGCGGGCCGCTATGACCTCGGGCAGGAGCCGGGCCGCCAGGTCGACCATGGGGTGGAGATGGCCGGGCACGGGCGGCGCGTACGGGTAGTCGACGGCCTCCGCGATGTCCTCGGCGTGCGTCCAGCACTCGAAGGCGCGGTCCACGAAGGCGTCGCGCAGGGGAAGCGCGAAGTCCCCGAACTCCTGGGCCCCGTACCCCTGGGCCCCGAACTCCAGGGCCCCGTAGTCCACCGTGGCGCCGGCCACGCCGCCGTCCGCGAAGGACGCCGCGCGGATCAGGGAGCGGCTCTGGCCGCGCCAGGCGCCGCGTATCGCGTCCGGCGGCGGATCACAGGGCGCGGCGGACCAGGCGGCCGCGGTGCGCCCGGCGGGGGCGCGGGGCGCCTCGGCGCCGAGCGGGTCGGGCAGACCGAGGGCGCCGGTGAGCAGTCCGTCGACGGCCGCCAGATGGTTGATCACATCGGCGACCGTCACGTCACGCGCGGCGGGGCGCCGTCCGTCGAACCAGGTGAGCCGGACCGGGGCGCGCCACTCCGCCTCGCCGATGTCGCGCAGGAGGGCGTCCAGCCGGGCGGTCTCGGCCTCGTACGGCGCCGCCCAGTCCGGCACGGGCACCCGGGCGGGGCGCCGGCCGAGCGCGCCGGCGAGCACGCGGGAGCGCAGGGAGGGGTCGAGGTCGAGACTGTCCTCGGGGTGCAGCAGGGCGACCGCCTCGCGCAGCCGGCGGGCCTCGTCGGCGCAGTCGGCGCAGTCGGTCAGATGGGCCTCGACGGCGGCCGTCTCCTCGGCGGAGCAGGCGGACAGCGCCCAGGCGCCCAGCAGCGACTTGAGCACCGGGTGCGGCAGCGGCGGAGCGGACGCGGCCGGCCTGCCGGGGGTCCATCCGGTGTGGTCGTCCGCGGCGGTGCGGGGCGGGGGTATGCGGGGCAGCGCGGTGTCGCCGTGCGGGCGCGGGGCGTCCGGGCTCATCGGGACACCGCGCGCGGCCCGTCGTGGGCGGTGGACAGCAGTTGCAGCCCGAGCCGGAGCCGGCGCCGGGCCTCCTCCTCGGTGACGCCGAGGCGGGCGGCGGTCTGCCGGTAGTCGAGGCGGCGGAAGTAGGCCAGGTCGAGCGCGGCGCGCAGGGGTGCCGGCATGGAGGTGACGATGTAGTCGGCGCGGGCCGCGGCGGACGCGGCGCGGACCTTCTCCTCGACCTCCTCCGGCGTGGACTCGCCGTCGCTCTCCTCGCGCCGCAGCCGGCCGACGGCGTGCCGGTGGGCGAGCCCGGCGAGCCAGGCGCGCAGCGAGCCCTCGTGCGGGTCGTAGGCCTCGGGGTGCTCCCAGACGTAGCCGAAGACGTCACGGGTGACGCGGTCGGCGCCGCGCTCGTCGTCCAGGACGCGGTGGGCGAGGCCGTGCACGAGCGAGGCGAAGCGGTCGTAGAGCTCGCCGAGCGCGGCGGCCTCGCCGTGCGCGAGCCGCTGCTGCATCTTGCGGTCCCACCGGGGTGGTGCGTCCTGCGCCATGCCGGCCCGGCCCCCTCCCGTCCCGTGTGCCCTCAGCCCCTGGCGTACGCACGGCCGTTGGACGGCCGTACGCCCCGAATGTAGTCGCAGGACCGGCCGCCGGCCGTCGGTTCGCGGGGAAGAACCATGAACTCCTGACCGGAAGCGGTCGCCGGTGATATGGGGGCGGTCGCTTTGGGGGGATTTCCCGTCAAGAAAGCCGATCGGTGCTGATCGTCCTTGCTCGAATGTGCCGATGTGTTATGCGGGTGTGACCGGATCCAGGGGAGTCAAGGGCCCGGGCGGGGAATGGGCCAGGCAGCGGCCGGCGTATGCCAGGCGGTGTTTCACGGGGGAGGACCCGGGCAGGTCACACCGCGGAAGGGTCCATTCCGAGCAAGGGAACACCTAGTGAAGGGGCTCGAGCACGTGACGTTGAAGGTGTTGGAGCGCGAGCGGGGGGACTGGGCCGTGCTCCAGGTCTGCGGCGAGATGGATCTGGTGACCGCGCCGGCCGTCCGCCAGCACGTGCACGACGCGGTCGCCGACGGCAGGCGGAGCCTGGTGCTCGACCTCGGCGAGGTACGGTTCTGCGACTCCAGCGGGGTGGGGGTGCTGATCGCCGCCCGGCGGCTGATGCGCTCCTGCCAGGGACGGCTGCGGCTGATCCTGCCCGCGCAGGGGGCCGTGGAGGGCTCCCACGTCAACAGGGTGCTGGCCGCGCTGGGGGTGCGCCGCCTCTTCGAGGTCTACCCGGACCTCGACAGCGCGACGGCGGAGAAGACGGACGGCCGGATGACGGCGTAGCCGCGGCCGCGTGCTCAGCGGCCGTTCTCCCGGGGGAACGCCGCCCGCACCACGAAGCCGCCGTCCTCCGTGGCGTGCGCCTCCAGCGTGCCGCCCAGGCTCTGCGCCCGCTCGCGCAGCCCCACCAGGCCGTGCCCCCCGCCCGGCAGCTCCGGAGCCGGCACGGTCGCGTCCGGCGGCCCGTTGCGGACCTCGACCAGCAGCTGCCCGTCCTCCTCGGCCACGTTCACCCGCACCCGGGCACCGGGCGCGTGCTTGCGCACATTGGTCAGCGCCTCCTGCACCGTGCGGAAGGCGGCCCGCTCCGCGGCCTCCGAACGCTCGCACCCCTCCTCCCGCGGCGCGCTGGTGTCCTCGAAGACGACGTCCAGCGCGCTCAGCTCGACCAGCCGGGGCAGGTCCGCCAGGCGCGGCTGCGGGGTGAGCTCCTCGGTGTCCGCCCCGGCCGCGCGCAGGATGCCGACCATGTGCCGCAGCTCGTCCAGGGTGCGCACCGACAGCTCGCGGATCGTCCGGGCCCCGGCGCGGGCCCGGGTGTCCTCCGTGCTGATCTGCACCGCGCCCGCCTGCAGGCTGATCAGGCTGACCTGGTGGGCGACGACGTCGGCCCTCCTTCGCCGAACGGCTGGAGGGCATCTTCGCGTTCGCCATCTGGGACGTGCGCCGCGAGGAACTGGTGCTGGTGCGCGACCGGCTGGGT